>JAFYNU010000469.1 GCA_017547975.1 Clostridia bacterium | reverse complement strand
GGTACCGATGACGAACTTGCCGAATCCAAATTTCAGGGTTTTGAGACCCCGGGTGGTATCGTAAACCAGTTCCCCTTCATCCTCTCCCAGGTTCAGGGTCAGCTTGCGGATGCCCATGCGGTCCTCCCGGTTCATCCGGTAGGTGACACCGTTGATCTCCCCGGCAAAGGGGGAGGATTCCTTCCCCGCCAGCATGGCAGGGGTCAGGTTGGCGATGGCTTCCTGCATTTCGGCAAGAGCCGCCTGGTCAGCAGGCATAGCATCCTCCAGGTGGTCGGTGATGTTGTCCCGCAGAGCTTCCACCACGCCGCCGTAGGGCACCGAATGCCCCTGGGAGTCGCCGGTGAAGACAGCAATGAAGTTCTTTTCGGGGATGGTGATGGCCAGCTGACCGCCCATACCCACGAAGGAATAGCCGTTGTCGTAGCTACGCCAGATCTGGTAACCATAACCCAGGCCGGAGTAAAGATTGCTGTTGCCGGAGGTGTTGTTATCAATCTGATAAGACCGGGCTTCCTTGAGGTAATCAGCGGGAAGGAGTTCCTGCCCTTCAAACACGCCGTTGTTTGCCACCAGCAGAGCCAGACGAGCCAGGTCACGGGTGGAGCACATGACGCCCGAACCGCCCCAGGAATAGCCTTCGGGAGCCTTCACACAGAAAGAGCCCTCCGAAAAGCCCACCGCCAGCAGAGCTTTTTCCTTGAGATATTCCATGAAGGGTTTGCCAGTGATCCGTTCCACGATGACGTCCAGAATATAGGATCCCGAGGTATCGTAATTGAAGATGGTACCGGCGGGATGGTTGGGTTCGGTATTGAAGAAGGTGTAGCTCCAATCGGGATCGCTTACCTTGTAGGTGGTTCCCTCCCGGAAGGGGGTAGCCATGCGCAAAAGATCCCGCACGGTGGCATCCGCCACCCAGGGATGTACGTAGCCGGGACACTTGTCGGGGAAGAAGGATACCACTTTGTCCTCCAGCGACAGCTTTCCCTCACCGATCAGGGCTCCCACCGCCATGGAAACGAAGGTCTTGCTGACCGAATACATCCGGTGGAATTCGTCCTGCATGAAGGGGGGATAATACCCCTCTGCAAAGACCTTACCGTTTCGAATAAACATGAAGCTGTGCAGCATGGTGCGCTTCTTTTTGATATCCTCGATAAACTTTATCACGTTGCGGGAGGAAATACCCGCTTCCTCCGGGGTACCAAACTGCAAAATATCCTTTTTCATAACGATTTCGTTCCTTTCTCGTCGGTTTCATCCTCAAACACGGGAAGCTCCTCCTCCGAAAGTCCCTTTGGGGGGACTCGCTTCAGGGGGTCATATTTGAATTTGCGGCAGGCACCGCCGGAATACACCGGTCCCCGCCGGTCGCAGATCCCATGGTCTTCATCCACCGCGAAATACCGGGTACAGTAGACGCATCGGGGCTCGATTTTTTTGTTAAACAGCATGGTTATCCCCTGCCTTTCTTCACATAGGTCTATTCTACCATATACCCCTGAAAATGCAAAGTCTTTTTTTGCCCTGGGACAAAATAAAGCCCTATTTCCCGGCAGACAACAGCATCAACCCCGCCGACATTCCCCCCTGCAGCAATTTCCCGACAAAATAGGGCACCAGCGAAAGCCGTTTCTCCCCCGCAAAGGACAACACCTGAAAATGCACCGAAAAACCAGCCCACCCCGCAAGAAAAGCCACCATGGCCACAGGACCGCCCGCCACCGCAAGCCCCCGCACCCCGCCGGTCATTTCCATAAGCCCCGCAAGAAAGGGTACCGGAAGCCGAAGCCCACACGCCAGGGAAGGAAGAAATCCGCTTTCATAAAGCACACAGGCCACTGCCGAAAAAAAGGCGACAAAAGCGGTTACGTGCAGGGAAGAGGTGGCCGCATTTCCTACGCTTTTGGTAAATGCCACCGCCAATCTTCCCGGTTTCCCCGCCGATGGGGAAATCGGCGACGGAGCTTCCCTCCCCTTCCAAAAACGGAACAGTATCCCCACCAAAAGCGCCGAAAGAGCATGGGAAAGATATAGAAGCACACCCAATCGAAGGGAGGAATACATTCCAATCCCCACCGTACCAAGGAGGAATGCCGGTCCGGCATTGTTTGCAAACGCCAAAAGCCGCTCCGTCTCCCCCCGGCTGCATTGCCCGCTTTCATAAAGCGCCAGGGCCGTTTTGGCCCCCACCGGATAGCCCGCCACAAGACCCGGCAGAAGGGACGCAATGCAGGTCCCCGGTACCCGGAAGAGGAATTGCATCCCCCGGTCAAACAGCCGTCCAAGCCCCCTTGATGCACCGCTTTCCACCAAAAAGGCGGTCGCCACCATAGCCGGGAATAAAGAAGGGATCAAGCTCCCGGCGCAAAGGCGCAGTGCCTCCCCCACCGCGGCGTGCACCGATTCGGTATAAAGAAGAAATCCCAAAAAGGAAAGGGCGATCGCCGCAAGAATCAGCCCATCCCGAAAAATATATCGTTTCATCACATCCCCCTGCACATATACTGATACTGTCGGGGGCAATGCCCCACGGCAACAGCTTATGCAGGTTATTTTTTTCGCATGTTTATTTTCCTATCTTGCGAGGGAAAATAAGAGCATACCTCCGATAAAAAGGAATGATTGTACTATGAACCGAGATTGCACTGTGAAACGTGGAGATATTTATTACGCCGATCTTTCCCCGGTGGTGGGTAGCGAGCAAGGGGGCGTGCGTCCCGTTTTGATCGTACAGAACGACGTGGGCAACCGCCACAGCCCCACCGTCATCGCCGCCGCCATCACAAGCCAGATCAACAAAGCCCGGCTTCCCACCCACATTGAGCTTTCGGCCCGGGTCTACGGACTCCAGCGGGATTCGGTAATCCTGCTGGAACAGATCCGCACCCTGGACAAACGCCGCCTTCTGGAGAAAATGGGGCGGGTGGACGAGGCAATGATGACCCAGGTGGATAGCGCCCTTGCGGTCAGCTTCGGTCTTTGATCTCCCCGATTCACATCATGCGGAAGTATGTTCGCCGAATCCAGCGAACATACTTTCGTTTTTTGCTTTACAAACGGCTTCTGTTTTGGTACAATAGGGGTGTATCGTACAAATGTTTCGTTTCAGATCGGGAGGTCGTTTATGGAATACTTCGCTTTGATTGCCGCTCTCTGCTCCCTTGTGGGGTTGGTTTTACTGATCATTCTTTTGGTTCGGTTTGGGTCATCCCACTCCCGGGAGGCCGACCTGCGCTCGGAGCTTCGGGCCACCCGGGCGGAACTCCGTGCCACCCTGCAGGACGCCACCCAAAACCTTTCGGAATCGGTGGCCCGGGATCGGCACCATTATTTTGAAGCCCAGGAAACCCGGCTTCGCCAATTGGAAACCCTGCAAGCCAAGCTCTCCCAGGAGGTACACCGGGAATTTGCCGCCCAGGATGCCCGTTTTTCCGCCTTCGCTCTGCAAAACGACAGCCGTATGGAAGCCCTGCGTCAGGTGGTGGATACCCGCATGGCCGAACTGCGGGAGGATCACAACCGCCGTCTGGACGACATACGAAAAACCGTGGACGAACGCCTGCAGGAATCGCTGGAAAGTAAGATTTCCCAATCCTTCCGGCTGGTCAGCGAACGGCTGGAGCAGGTTTACAAGGGACTTGGGGAGGTGCAAGGGCTCGCCAGTGGGGTGGGTGACCTGAAAAAGGTACTGACCAACGTGAAAACCAAGGGGATCCTTGGAGAATTGCAGTTGGGGGCTATTTTGCAGGAGACTCTTTCCCCCGACCAGTACGCCGAAAACGTGGCTACCCGTCCGGGTCGAAGCGAGCGGGTGGAATTTGCCATCCGCCTTCCGGGAAGCGAGGGGGTAGTATATCTCCCCATCGACGCCAAATTCCCCAGTGAACCCTACTTTGCCCTGGAGGAGGCTTACGAAACCGGGGACCCGGAGGCCATCCGGGCCGCAAGCCAGGTTTTGACCGCCCGGCTTAAAGCCTGCGCCCGGGATATCCACGTGAAGTACGTGGAGCCTCCCCACACCACCGATTTTGCCATCATGTTCCTGCCCTTCGAGGGGCTTTATGCCGCCGCCGTCCGTAGCGGCATGATCGAGACCCTGCAAAGGGAATACCGGGTGAACATCGCCGGCCCCAGCACCATTTCCGCCCTGCTCAACAGCCTGCAGTTGGGGTTCCGCAACCTGGCCATTCAAAAGCGCTCCGCTGAGGTTTGGGATATTTTGATTTCGGTAAAGGGCGAATTCGATAAATTCAGCGAAGTCCTGGCCCTCACCGACCAGCGCCTGACCCAGGCCCAAAGCGAACTCAACAAGCTGGTTGGGGTTCGCACCCGTCAAATTCAGCGAAAGCTGGATCTGCTTTCCGCCCCCGAAAGCACCCCGGTTTTCCCGGAGGAAGGCTGACGAATTCCTGGCTTTTTGTTGACCGACCTTTCCTTCTGTGATAAAATATACCCATCACAAGGGTACGCCCGCAAAAGAAAGGAATAACCCATGAAAAAGTCTGTTCTGTCCCTGCTGATGGTTCTGGTGCTTACCGTTTGCCTCTTCTCCGCCTGCACCGGCACCACCCCCGACGTTGCCGAGGAAGAAGCCAAAGCCGCTATCACCCTGGAAACCCTGGATTGGTCCTTCCAGGTGGAAGGCGCCGAAAAGACCGAATACACCATTGCCGATGCCAAGACCCACGAAATCCGCAAAATGATCACCACCTGCACCCTTTCCGGACAGGGTGACGTAAAGGCCGCCCTGAAGAGTTTCCGGGTGGACGGCATTTCCCTGCAGGAGTTCCTGGCTGACGTGGGTGCCACCAACGCCACCGGCATCACCTACTACGGCCACGACATTTACGGTGACGAAATGACCTACACTCTCACCGCCGAAGAGGTTGCCAGCGACGAAATTATGATCGCCTGGATCAGCAACCTGGAAAACGTGATGCCCGACAGCATCACCTACGTGGGTATTTTCGCCCCCACCTCCTCCAACACCTTCGTGGGCTGCACCTCCCTCACCAGAATCGTTATAAGCTAACCCTCCAACAAACAAACACCCCCGAAAACAGTTCGATTTGAACCGTTTCCGGGGGTTCACCTTATACAGCATACTTCTTTGTATATTCGTTGAGCGTTTCCCGATATTCTTCGTTGCGGCTTTCCCGCTGGGATTCATGCAGGTTCAGGTGATGCTTTTTCATGTCCATTACACAGCCCGCAATATTACTGCAGTGGTCGGTCACACGCCCCAGATTGGTCAAAAGATCAGCCCACACAAAACCGGCTTCCACACTGCAAAGGCCTTTTGTCATTCGCTGAATATGATTGGTACGAAGGGTATTCTGCAGATTATGGATTACATGCCGCAGGGGTTCCAGTCGCTCGGTAGCCTTCATATCCTCCTCCAGGAAGGAACCGAAGGCCATATCCATGCTTTCCTTCACAGCTTCGCGAAGGGTATCCATTTCCTTTTGTCCCGCTTCGGTAAAAGTCAGATTCTTTTCCGCCAGTTCCTTCGCAGATCCCAAAATATTGACGGCGTGGTCACCAATCCGTTCAAAATCCCCCACCAGCTTCAGGAATCCGGTTACCTCTTCGGAATCGGCTTCGCCCAATGCCTGCAGCGAGCTGAGCTTCAGGAGGTAGGTACTAAGGATATCCTCGTAGTGGTCGATCTGATCCTCCTCTTCCCGGATTGCTTTTTCCATGCGGGTGGGATCCTTTGCCACTACGTCGATGGCGCTTTTCGCCGCATCCAGGGCGTAATAGGCCATATCCACCATGAGAAGGCGGCTTTGGGCCAATGCCAGGGGTGGCGTGGAAAGCAGACGCTCGTCCAGCTCCACCACCACTTCCTTTTGCTTGCTGTCGGGAATCAGCTTGACCACAAGCTTTTCCAAAAGGGAGCTTGCCGGAAGCAAAATCACGGTGCAGAAAATATTGAAGGCGCTGTGCAGAATGGCAATTCCATACATGGTAGCCGATTCATTCAAAATAGCCGGGGCAAACACCCACATGACGATACAATAAAGCACCAGACAAACCGCTGTACCGATAATATTGAATGCCAAATGCACCCCTGCCGCCCGTTTGGCGTTGCGGGTGGCTCCTACCGAGGAGATCAGGGCGGTCACGCAGGTACCGATGTTTTGACCCATGACGATGGGAATTGCCGCACCGTAGGTGACGCTTCCCGAAGCCGCCAGGGCCTGCAGAATACCAACCGATGCCGAGCTGGATTGCAGGATCGCCGTAAGGATAAGCCCCGCAAGTACTCCAAGGAAGGGATTGGTGAAAAGCAGGAAGAGATCGGCAAAACCGGGAACCGACTTGAGTCCGGCCACCGCCCCGCTCATGGTATCCATGCCAAACATCAGGGTTGCAAAGCCCAGAAGGATCATACCGGTATCCTTCTTTTTGGAATCCTTCAGGAACATATAATAAACCACGCCGATCAGCGCCAGTACCGGGGTAAAGGAGGAGGGCTTCAAAAGCTTGACCCAAACGGCAGAGCTGTCGATTCCGCTCAAGCTCAAAAGCCAGGAGGTAATGGTTGTCCCCACGTTGGCACCCATAATCACGTTGACCGCCTGATTCAAGGCTAAAAGCCCGGAATTGACAAAACCAACCACCATAACTGTGGTAGCTGAGGAGCTTTGAATAATGGCTGTAATCCCCGCGCCGGTCAGAAATCCGGCCAGTTTACTTCCGGTCATTTTTCCAAGCAGGGTGCGAAGACCACCACCGGCCCGCCGTTCCAGAGCCTCTCCCATAATATTCATTCCAAAAAGGAAGAGGCACAACCCGCCGATCATTGTCAGAAGATCAAATATATCCATACATTTTCCTTTCTACGACTCTTCTTTTCCCTAAAGTCATTTCCAGAGGCTTTACCCAATTTCATTTCTGCCATCAGATACCTCCACGATACGTATTATACTTGATTTCACTCCCCAATGCAATTAGCTAATGATACAGAATCTGTAAAATATATGTAAACAAATCGGGATGCTTTGCCGAAAACAAATATAACCCGGAAGAAAGACCTTCCGGGCTATGCTGATTTGCAAATTAGAAAGCGTGTCTGCCATTGATCCAAAGGGTGGTAGGATCAATTTCTGCTAGAGTCTTGGCACCGGTGAAGGCCATGGTCATGGCAAGTTCCTTGTTCATTTCCTCGATCTTTTCCATAACGCCCTCCACACCCCGGCTTTCCAGGGCAGGCATCATAGCGCGTCCCACCGAAACTGCATCAGCCCCCAGAGCCAATGCCTTGTAGGCATCGCTTCCCCGGTCGATACTGCAGTCCACGAAGATTTTCATACCATACTTGCCGCCCACTTCCCGGACGATTTCGGGAAGCACCATAAGGGGAGGCACCGCGTAGGGCAATCTGCCATGATGATGGCTGACCACGATTCCCTTTACGCCGGCTTCGGCGCATTTCACCGCATCCCGTACGCTCAGGACACCCTTGACGATAAAGGGCAGCTTGGTTCCCTTGACGTATGCTTCCATATCCGCAGTGGTTTGGGGACGCATCCGTTCCCCAACCACCAGGTCATCCTGTCCGTCACTGCCGAAGGTATGGTCAATATCCACGCCGATTGCGAATGCGCCCTTCTTTTCGGCGTAGTCAAACTGGTCGGCCACCTTACTGTCATCGGCATAGGGCTTGACGATACGGATGGTATCGCCGCCC
>JAFYNU010000468.1 GCA_017547975.1 Clostridia bacterium | reverse complement strand
GGGAATACGATGATAACACGCTGGAACTCCTGAAAAAATTGAAGGAGCTTCGGAAAACCATAATGGAACCCCTGGCAAAGCTGAAAAAGGGGCTTCGAGGGAAGGTACGCAGTGTTTGTGAAGCCCTCTATACCTATGCCGTGGAAATCGGATTGGAATTGGAAACCCAGCGCCGGGCAGCAGACTATATGGCGGCGGGTAACACGCGGCTTTCGGATGAGTACAATCAGCTATGGGACATTTTTTGCGACACGCTGGATCAATTCGTACTGATTGCCGGGGAGCGGGAATATAAGCCGGAAGAATTTCTTGGAATGTTCCGTCTGCTTCTTTCGGGGATCAAGGTAGGGGCAATTCCGGGGAATGCCGATCAGGTCACCATGGGGGAAGCAGGTCGTTTCCGGGGAATGTCTCCCCGTTGCGTATACGTTTTGGGCAACAACAACGGCGTATTTCCAAAGCTTGTGAAGAATGCATCCCTCATTGGGGATGGGGAACGTATGATGCTTCGGGAGCATGAAATTCGCCTGGATCTTACCGATGGGGAACAACAGCTGTTTGAACAGTTTCTGGCTTACCAGGTATTCTTTTCTGCCAGAGAACAGCTGGTGCTGAGCTATCTGATTGGACAAAACCGGCTTCCTTCCGATTACGTGGAGCGTGCCCGGCAGCTTGCTCCCTTTGCAGAGGGAAATCCCGTGCCTGCGGCATCGCTGTACCTGATGAAAAACGACCCCCGTGCCGGAGCAACACCCCGTCTGCGGGATGCTATTATGGAGGCGGGATATCGGTTATACGAAAATGGGGAATCGATTACCTCCTTCCCCAAAACGGCTCTGGATGCGGCCCTGGTGGAATCGCTATATGGATCGCCATTGCGTATGTCCCCCAGCCGAATCGAAAAATACCATAGCTGTAAATTTGCATTTTTTGTGGAGTATGGTCTTGGTGTTCGGGAGTTCCGAAAAGCAAGCTTCTCCGCCATTGAAGCGGGGGAATTGATTCACTATATTTTCGAAAAGCTGGGTCGGGATGCAAAGGAGCAGGGGGGCTTCTCCAATATGGAGGAAAGCACCGTTCTTTCACTGACCGAAAAGTATGCCGGGGAATTTTATGACAGTATGTTTGACGCCCCGGAATACCGAAGCAAACGGGTGGATTATCTGTTTGAACGGCTTACACGGGATGCGAAGGAGATTGCATCCAATATGTATGAGGAATTCATGCGGAGCCGATTCGAACCCTACCTGTTTGAGCAAAGCTTTGGCAGTGACGGCACACCACCCCTTCGCTGGTCATTCCCGGAAGGGGATTTGGCGGTCTATGGCCGAATGGACCGGGCTGACCGGTGTGTGGTGGATGGAAAGCCCTACATTCGAATTATCGACTACAAAACAGGAGCAAAGGACTTTAACTTGACCGACCTTTACTATGGTCTGAACGTACAACTTCCTATGTATTTGTTTCAACTGGTGCGTAAAGGGGAAGGCCTTCCTGCCGGATTCTTCTATATGCCCTCCCGAAATGAGCTTCCCGACCTGCCAAGGGGGGCCGGTGAGGAGGAGGTTTCGGAAGCAAAAGCAAAACTGATTCGCTACAAAGGAATGGCAAACCAGAATCCTATGGTGCTGGAGGCAATGGATTCGGCGTATATGACGCCGGAAACCCGCTTACCCTTTGTGGCGCGGAACGGTTCTATCCGGTCGGATGCACCGGTGGCCGATGAGCGAAGATTCGGTCAGATTGAAGCCCACATGGAAAAGCTTCTCCGTAAAATGACCGACGAAATCTGTCAGGGTGACGTAAAGGCTGAACCCTTTATGAAAACGTCGTCCGCCGGATGTGACTATTGCCGATACCGGGCAGTATGCAAGGTGTATCCCGGCACCCGGGAAACCATGGTAAACAGCCTGGTCAACTTGAATTGTAAAGCTTTCTTTGAAGCACTGGACCAGGAGGAGCGTGAAAACAATGCCCAAACTGAATAAGGATCAGCAGGCGGTTGTGGATTATTCCTCCGGCCAGGGGGCATTGCTTGTTACCGCTGCGGCCGGATCGGGAAAGACTGCCGTGGTGGTGGAGCGGGTTATCGGTTTGATCACCCGCAAGGAAGACCCCGTGGATATTTCCCGTCTTTTGGTGATTACCTTCACCAATGCGGCCGCAGAGGAAATGCGGACCAGAATTACTGCCGCTCTTCGTGAAAAACTGAAGGAGAATCCGGGAAATCGCCGGCTCGCCAGAGAAATCAAACTTTTAGGCGGAGCGGAAATTACTACCATCGACTCATTCCTCCTGCGTTTGGTACGGGATTCCTTCCACAAACTTGGGATATCGCCTGATGCCAGAATTGCCGACCAAAGTGAAGCGGATGGGCTTTCGGAACGGGTGATGGAAGATTTGCTGGAGGAGAAATATACCGCGGCAGACCCCGGCTTTCTGGCTTTGGTAGAGATGCTGACCAAGGGGCAGAAGGATCAGACTCTTCCGGAGCTGATCAGGCGGACCTACGAAAGCTTTCAAAGTATGCCCCATCCGGAAAGAAAACTGATGGATGCGGCAAGGCTGTATCAAAGCTTGCCCGAGGACGTTTCCCAAACCATATGGGTTTCGTACCTTCTGCAAAAGGCAAGGAAGACGGTGGATGGATATATCAAGAAATACCAAACCGTCATTCGGGATATTCAGGATGAACCAAAACTTGCAAAATATGATTTTATGCTTCGTGATCTGCTGAGAGAAAAGCAGCATGTGCTGTCCAAAGAAGAAGAAAACATTCTTGCGCAGTTAAGCGAAGTTACAGATGCCCCTGAGTCCATCTACACCATGCTGAGCAATGCAGATATGAAGTTTGGTACCATCCTGGATGAAGATGGCGATGAAGTGGAACTGACACATGGTAACTACATTAAGTTCATGAAGTCTCATGACAGAGGTGTGCGTCAGTCTGCCTTTGAGAGAATGTACGAAACATACAAAAGCCTGCTGAACACCATCTCTACAGCATACAGTTTTAACGTAAAAAATGATGTCGTTGGTGCCAGAATCAGAAGATATGATAGTGCAAGAGCTGCTGCTTTATCCGGTGGAAACATTCCAGAGGAAGTTTACGATAATTTAATT
>JAFYNU010000467.1 GCA_017547975.1 Clostridia bacterium | reverse complement strand
TTTCCAACCAATCGGCACCCTCTGCCCGTCCGGTTTCACGCAATCTTACCAGGTAGTCCTTCAGGAAGCCCCGGGAATGGAAGGGGCCGCCCTCCCGCATGACCACCCACATGGGGTCGGTGGCGCTTTCGGAATTGGACATCATTTCATATTCAAAGTCCTGGATCTTCTTGGCGCCGATGGCACAAAGCACAGGGTTCTCTTCGGCAATGTTATTGGTTTCGTGGGGGTCTGCCTCCAGATCGAAGAGCATTTCATCGGGGAACATATGGTACCCGGTGTGGGGAGAACGGATATAGAGGTATTTGTCCCATCTGGCGGAGCGCTGGCAAACGTGGGCGCACTGGTTCAGGATTACGTGGTCACGGCCCACCTCTTCCCCATCCAGGGCGGCAAGATAGCTTTCCCCATCCCATCTTGCGGCAGGAGCAATGCCAAAGGCTTCGGCAATGGTGGGTGCCAGGTCGATGTTCTGGTGGAAGGCACCGTTTCGAATACCTGAGGCCTTTCCGGGCCACTTGATAATCATGGGAATGCGGCAGGTAATTTCGTCGGCGGTACCATGCTCGGCATAGAGACCCAGTTCCCCAATGTTTTCCCCGTGGTCGGAGGTAATGATAATGGCGGTATCCTCATAAATACCTTTTTCCTTGAGAAGTGCCACAAGCTGACCCACGTGATCGTCGGCGTAGCGAATGCCGGTGTCGTAGTTGTCCATGGATTCCTTCATTTCTTCCATGGTCAGCACAGCACCGGGATGACGGGGCAGATTGGGGTTGGAGTAGTCGTCAAACATGTTGATTTCCCGGGCGCAATGGGGACCAACGTGTTTTTGGTGTTCGGCAAAAATTTCCGGGGTAATCCATGCGTCGGGGAGTTCTTCCTTTTCGAAGGGCTTACCGTATTCCATAGGAGAACGGTAAGGAGTGTGGGGATCCCAATAATGTACGTGGAGCATCCACTGGTCCTTGTCGGCATGGCGTTCGATCCAATCCAGCGCCGCCTTGTTGACCTCTTCTGCCGTTTCGTTGCCGCTCTTTTCCAGGTTGCAGGTTTCGTCGATGCCCGCGTGGAACCACCATGCCGAATGGCGTTCGGCAAAGCTGGACACCGATGCGGTACGGAATCCTGCTTTCTTGAAGGTGGTAAAAAGGGAGGTCTGGCTAAAGGAATCCTTGAAGCTACGGGGATAGCCTTCGATTCTCATATCTCCGGCGGTGCCGCCGTGACCCACTACACCGTTGTGAATGCCGTACTGACCGCTTACCAAAGCGGCTCTCGAAGGCAGGCAGGGTGCATTGGGGGTATAGTACCGATCGAATACGATACCTTCCTCCGCCACTTTGTCCATGGCCGGGGTTGTATTTCTTCCATAGCCGTAGCATCCCATGTGGTCGGGACGCAACGTATCGATGTCAACAAACAGAATTCGCATACTTATTACCTCTTATTTCATATTATTGAATGCATAAAGTCCAATTCCAACACTGATTGCCAGGTTGTAGGAGTCCACCAGGGAACTCATGGGAATCCGCACGCTTTGTCCGTAGGCGGCATATTCATCCGGCAGACCGGTGGCTTCGTTGCCGAATACCAGGGTCCGCTTCTTTTTTGCCTCGGCAAGCTTCCCAAGCTCCACCGACCCCTTCAGCATAAAGGGATAGAGAGCGTATTCCGAGTAGCATTTTCGGTATTCTTCCAGCGACGGATACACCGCCGTACGAATACGGAACAGGGCTCCCATGGATGCTCTGACGGTTCGCGGGTCATAAAGGTCGGCACAGGGCGAGATCATAGCGATATCACACCCGCCCATACCGGCGGCGGTACGTATGATGGTGCCAAGGTTTCCCATGTCGGAGGGATTGACCAATAGCACGTGAGTATCCGACTTCAACGCTTCCCGTTCCGGCTTTTGAAAAAGCGCCGCCACGTAAACGTTACCCTTGTCGCTGATACGCCGTATACTTTGAGGTTCTTCAAAGCAAGGTACCCCAAGCTTCTTTGTAAAGGCCAACAGCTTTTCAGTTCCTTCGTATTCCGGAGAATAGATCACTTTCTTGACAAGCTCCGGTTTGCTTTCCAACAGTTCATAGGTTGGGAAGGAGCCCAGGGTATAGGAATTTGGGTCGACCCGATGGTATTTTTTTATTTTTTCCATATATATTGTCCTTGTTTTTCGATTTGTTGTAAAGGCAAATCCCTTTACGTGCTGCTTTTCATCCTCTTTTCTCGCTTTGTTCGTAAAGGTTTTGACGGGAGCCCTTCCTGTTCGCTCTCAAAATTTGCCATTTCACCCCACTACAGATATTATATCACATTCTGTTTCGGATTGAAATAGGAAGAGTTTATTTTTTACGATTCGTTCAAATTTGTGGTTGCATATTGTCGAATGCTGTGATATACTAAAATTACTTAAAATTTTGAAAGTATTATATATTCAAAGGAGCTATTACTTATGCGGAAAGACGGCAAGCGCGTCAAGAACGTGGATCCCCTCTACGCAGTTGCCCCCTATATTATGGACAAGCGTTACGACGCCATGAATATGATCACCCTGGATATTCCCATGGAACCCATGATGAAGTATCGTGCGGATGCACGCCGCCGCGGTCACGTCATCAGTTACATGGGCCTGATCATGGCAGCATGGCTTCGCACCGTACACGAATTTCCCCTGCTCAACCGTTTCATCGTCAACAAAAAGATCTA
>JAFYNU010000466.1 GCA_017547975.1 Clostridia bacterium | reverse complement strand
TTGGCAGAAAAAGTCAACATTTCCACTACGCATATGAGTCATATTGAAACAGGGAACACAAAGCTAAGTCTTCCAGTCTTTGTTGACATTGCTACCGTTTTAGAAGTGCGAACCGATGATTTGCTTGAAATTCCCGCCGCATCCACCACCAGTTCCTCTTTGGATGAAATCGCTCTATTGCTTGACGGTTGCAGTGCCGATGAAGCGAAAATCATAACTGATATAGCAAAGGCTACCAAACGAGCTCTGGATAAACATCTATAACTCCTTTTCTTTCCCCACAAAATTCACCCCCCCGGACTTGTTTCCGGAGGGGTTTTGTGTTATCATCAAGGCATACCAAATTGGGAAAGGGAGATATTGTATGAGCACCTTCCAAACCGACCGGGTGATTCTGCGGGAGCTTGCCGCCCGCTACGCCGCCATCGCCGCCCTGGATATCCAGGCGCAAAATCGAAAAAACTGGCAGGCACTTTACGCCCGAAATCCCATCAAGCCCATGTTTTCCATTGACCAGATTTGCTGGGAGGAATTGGCAAAGGAAGAGGACATGATCCTTCGCTGTGCCGACCCCTTCGCCCGCAAGCTGGAATACCAACTGCGGATGACCCTGTACCGTTGGGCTCACTTCCCCTGTGACATGGTGGTGAACCCCTGGTTCCCCCTGGCAAAAATCATCACCGACAGCGGGGTTGGTGTCACAACCGTAAACAAGGACGAAAGCGATTACCAAAACGCCCAGACCCACCTGTACGAGGACGGCATTCCCGACGAGGCCGCCCTGGAAAAGCTCCATGCCCCAACCATCACCTACGAAAAGGAACGGAGCGAAGCCGCCAAGGCCAGAGCCGAAGAATACTTCGGGGACATTCTGCCGGTCAGGCTCACCGGAACCCTTCTTTGGGAAGCCCTGTGGGACCGGATCGTATTCTGGCGGGGCGCGGAGGTGGTGCTCTACGACCTGGTGGACCGACCGGAATTTCTGCACGCCCTGATGGAAAAGCTGGTGGCTATCGAAATGGCAACCATCGACCAGTACGAAGCCCAGAATCTGCTGGAGGCCGGGGGCGGCGCCCTGTGCCATTGTCTGGAAACCTGGTGTGACGATCTGCCAAAACCCGGTTACGACCCGGCTCACACCCGGGCCGCCGATTGCTGGGTATCGGGGGCAGCCCAGATTTTTTCCGAGGTATCCCCCGCCATGCACGACGAATTTGAGATCGAATACATGAAACCCATCTACGCCCGGTTCGGTCTGGTGAATTACGGGTGTTGCGAACCCCTGCACCATAAAATCGACATCATCCGGAAGATTCCCAACGTCCGTGCCATTTCGGTAAGCCCCTGGGCCGACGTGAATATGGCCGCCGAGGCCATGGGGAATGACTACGTCATGGCCCGGAAACCCAATCCCGCCTTCCTGGCCTTCGAGAATATGGCAGAGGATGCGATCCGCAAGGAGGTCCGGGAGACCCTTTCCGCCTGCCGGGCAAACGACACCCCGGTGATCTTCATGCTCAAGGATCTGACCACCGTTCAAAACGATCCCCGCCGCCTGGGGCGGTGGCACGATATTCTCCGGGAAGAAACCGAAAACTTCTGAACACCCCAAAAAGGAGGTTCCCCCATGGCTGAAAACCGCATGAAGCTTCCTCTCTTCGACGATTATTGGATCGATTTCCGCTTCAACACCACCCGCCGCTGGTTTGCCCCGGAGCTGTACTCCATCTGCCCGGCAGGGCCCTACAGTTCCATGTTCTACGACCCCATCCGGAAACGTTACCGGGTATATTTCGAGGAAATCATCCGCTGGGGGGATGACGGTCCCCGCCAGCTGAAGCTTTTGGAAAGCAACGACCTGAAAAGCTTCACCCCGGTGAAAAACGAAGAGGGCGGCGACGTGATCTACACCGGCGAAAGCGGCGTCCACGGCACCAGCATTCTTTTCGACCCCTTCGACCCCGACCCCGCCAAGCGCTACAAATTTTGCGGCATGACCCGCATGGGGCGCAAATTCGGGGCCATGGAGGTGGAGGTGGCCTTTTCCCCCGACGGCATCCATTGGGAAAACGACCATCAAACCATC
>JAFYNU010000465.1 GCA_017547975.1 Clostridia bacterium | reverse complement strand
GCGTTTCTACCTACAAATTACGGGAAGAATGTGGAATTGACAGCAAAACAATTCGACGCTTGAAAGCGAATGAAAACATAGAAACAAAAACAATCGATAAATTATGCCGCGCTTTGGATTGCCGCATTCAGGACATAGTGGAATATATAGAGGACTAATCTGTATTCGAGTGCACGAAAAAGGCACACTTCGTAGTTATGAAGTGTGCCTCTTGTTATTGTATTGGGGATATAGGTTGTCACATGGTGAACGATATGCTGGCTTCGGTAACACCGGGGGTAAGGGTAAAATCAACGCTGTAAGCAACGCTTGGCCGCTCGGTGGTACCGTGGGGGTTGGCTTCGTGTTCCAAAACGGCAGGAGTCATAGCGGCAGGGTCGAAACGAAGGGTAATGTCGCCGATGTTTACAACACCGTCCTCGATCACCGGCAGATCAAAGGTAACAAAACGTTCCACAATGCTGTCGAGTCCCGGATTGAAGCGGTCGGTGAGGGTGACTTTTTCATCGTCGTAGGTGAAGGTTCTGGTTAGGGTATGAAGGGCGGGCAGGTCGTAGGCCTTTGCCATTTCAATGGTGATTACCCCATCCCGGTGGGTGAGGTTGCCGGAAAATTCTGCGCCTTCCTTCTGCCCAACTCCGTTTACAATGGGAACGCTGTGCCCCAGGGAGGAGTTACAGAAAATGGTGTAGCGGGTGTCGGGATGGAAATACTGGCGGGTATAGCGCCCGGCGCCGTAGTCGATGAGTACCTGACCCCGATGGGTGGCGAGAATGAAGCTTCCTACGTCGTTATGGTTGTGGGGTTCAAGGTTGTTGCCTCCCTTGGCCGCCAGGGAATATTTTGCCCGGTTGATAATGACCTGCTCCGCCTGGGGAAGGTCGTAATCGGCAAGCTTTTTTTCGGTGATCTCCACAGCGGGATCGTAGTAGAGAATGTTGCGCAGGGTCTGCATCCAGGTGACGTTTCCCTTCCAGGGATAGGTCCATTCGGTCTGGAGCACCTGTACGCTTTTGGGGAAGCGCTTTGCCAGGTAGTAAAGCATAGCCCGGTCGGCCTTGCCGGAACGGGTGCCATCGGAATAGCTGATGGTGGCACCGCCCTGCAGGAAGCTCCGTTGGGCGTAGCCCGCAACCGCCTCCACCTTGTCCCAGGTGAAAAGGTTGATTTTTCCGTCGGTGTATTGCTCCAAAAGGTCGGCAAACCAGATGAAGTTGCCAAAGCCGTAATGCCAGTAGGAGAAACCCTCCATACAGGTGCCATCCTCCGGGAAACCGCTCATGAAGCAGGCCATGGTTTGGGTCAGCCGGGGCAGGTGCTTTTCAAACAGTTCCGGGTCGGTGTAAAGGAGGGCGCCTCCCACGTTTCCGGCGCACACGGCGGCCCAGTTGGCGGTATTGGATTCCCAGAAATAGACGTAGTTTTCGTAACAGTCGGCGATGCGGGTCTTGATTTCGGTCTTAACCCGATCCAAAACGAAGGGGTCCAGCCGGTCTTCCAAGAGGTAACAGATCTCCGCCAGGGTAAAGCCGGTTTCGGCATTGAAAAGGTCGATTTTGTTCACCGTATCGGTCAGGTCCCGGGCGGCGTGGGCGGGCAGGCACCAGCTCATTTCCTCGCAAATGGCCATCATGATTTCTTCCACCTCTTCCACGTAGTGCGTTTCGTGG
>JAFYNU010000464.1 GCA_017547975.1 Clostridia bacterium | reverse complement strand
GGCTGTCGAGATGGTGCGAAACCGGTATATCGATTACAAAAAACACCCTGCGGTGGGTTGCACCGCAGGGTGTTTTGGTTTGTTCAGTTGCCGAATACCTTGTCGTAGTAGTCGTAATCCAGAATGTTGGTGGAGATGGTGAACTTGTTCTTGACCACCTTTTTGATCCGGTCCACGTACTCTTCGGTGACCACGTCGTCGGAGGTGAATTCCACTTCCTTGGTCTTGGCGTTGTAGCGGACCTTGTCGGTGATAAAGGAACGGTTCAGGAAGATGACCAGGGGCTCGGAATCGGAGAAGATGTCCCGGCCCATCAGGAGGCGGGAATCGTATTCCAGACCCATCAGGTTGGAGACGGTGGGCAGAATATCGATGGAGTAGCAGGGTTTATCCACAGTTTCGGGGGTCATGCCCTTGGAATACATGATCAGCACCGATTTGTAAAGCTCGAAGTTTTCCTCCACCTTATGTCCCAAAAGCTCACTGACGTAATCGGCGTCGGGATCCTTGTTTTCCTTGGACTTGTAGAGACCGTAGGGGTAGTGGTCGGGGGAGAGAACGATGAGGGTGTTCTCTGCCTTGCCGGCGGCCTCCAGCGAATCCAGAAGGTAGGTCATGGCCAGCTCCAGCTCGTAGTTGCAGGCCAGGTAAGCCCGGGCTTCCTCGGAGTAGGGGGTGTCGGCGAAGACCTCCTTATGCTTGTATGCCTGGTAGTTGCCGTTGAAATTATATTGCAGGTGGCCGCTGACCGTCATGTAGTCAATGACGAAATGCTCCTCGTCAATATACATGGGAACCGACTTTTCCATCATTTCCAGGTCGCTTTCGGGCCAATAGCCCACCACGTCAAGCCCGTTGCCCTTGCCGTAGTATTCCTTGTAGCCGCTCAGGGGCAGGTAGACGTCACGGGTGTAGTAGGTGTAGGTGTGGTTGTGGAAGGCCATGACGCGGTAGCCCCCCAGGCGGTTATACTGGTTGCCCAGGCAGAAGTAGAGGTTGCCGTTGTTGCGTCCCCAATCCCGGTAGGACCAGGTACCGCTCTTGGGCAGAAGCCCCACGTTGTTGGCGTATTCCCCGTCGATGGTGGAAACGCCCCACAGGGGACAGTAGTAGTTGGTGAAGTCGAAGCCCTCATGCACCATCTTATAGAGGGTGGGGGTGTATTCCGGATCGATGGCGTAGGGGGCGAAGCCCTCGGCGGTGATGTGAATCAGGTTGTAGCCCTCAAACCGGCCGGTATACTCGTTTTTCAGGGTGGGTTCCTGGGTGGAGAAGTATTCGTGCATGGCACGCACGTCCTCGTCCTCTTCGGTGGCGATCAGGGTCTCAAAATCGATATCCATCACGTTGGGGGAACGGTCGATGATGGTTTCGGGATTATTGGGGTCGGTCACCTGGGTGGAAAGATCCTCGGGGCTTCCGGGGATGATGGGATCTTCGGCGTTGAAAAGGATTTGGCCTTCTCCCACGCTGGGGGTGGATTCTTCGGAGTGCTCGCCCTCCAGTTCCAGCTCAAGGTCGTTGGAGCCCGAATCGAAGACAAAGTAGCGGATATCCCGCACAAACCCCTGGTGCATACCCAGGGCCCCCACCCGCTCGTCCAGAACATAGGTGGGTTCATAAAAGAGCTCGTGGACCGAACCGATGTCGGTGCCGCCGAAGAGCAGGCAAAGCAGGGCGAAAAGATGCATCACGATCCCGGCCGCGCCAAAGAAGGCGGGGCGCTTCCAGTAAAAGGCGGGGAAACGGATGAGCCGATGGAGGGGGGAGAGCAGGAAAATCACCGGCAGGGCGTAGAGAATGATGTAGAAGAGCTCGTTCCAGATGGTTTTCAGGGTTACCTTCCAGAATTCGGCCACCTGTCCGGCACCCCCGATGGAGCTGAAGACGAAGAAACGGCCGAAAACGCCCTGATAAACCGCCTGGGCACCAAAGAGCAGGAGCGAGACGGTTACCAAAAGGATGGCCGCCACCCGGCCCCATTTGGGCGGGCAAAGGCTGACGATAGCCGAGGACAGCAGGGCGGCGGAGGCACCGAAAAGCAAAATGAACCAGATGCCGAAGCCAAAGAAGCCGATACCAACATCAATGCGGAATACCAGCTCCCCGAAGACGTAGCTTGCGAAGAAGAAGAGGGGCAGGGTCCACAGGGGCTGATGCTTTTTTCTTTGCTTCCTTTGGGAAGTCATAGCGTGATAGGTGCGGTTACTGCGGGATGGGGACATAAGCGTTACCTCAAAAATATCGAAAAAGTGTAAAATCAAGATACTGGGTGAACCCGAAGGGCGCACCATCATATTATATCCTTCTTTGTCGGAATTTGCAACTAAAAAATGCAGGGAGAAGAAGAAATATCTTTTGAAAAAAACTCTTGCATCCGGGACAAAAATAATGTAAGATAAGGTCAAGCGAATACTTAGCGAATTTTGTAGATTGGACGAGGGAACCGGAGAAAAAGTTCCCTTCGTCGGATGGGAGAACACGTATGAGTGGAGTATTGATGGCAATCCAACTGCTGGGCGGTCTGGCCATGTTCCTCTATGGTATGGAGATCATGGGCGACGGCTTGAAGCAGGGCTCGGGTGCCGCTCTGAAAAACGTACTTGGAAAACTGACCCAGAACGTATTTCTGGGATTTTTGGTGGGTGCTGCGGTAACCGCAGTAATCCAGTCCTCCACCGCCACCGTTGTATTGACGGTCGGTTTGATCGGCGCGGGCATTCTGAATTTGCGTCAGGCGGTGGGTATCGTCATGGGTGCCAACGTGGGCACCACCGTCACCGCCTGGATCGTCAGCCTGATGGACATTGAGTCCAGCGGCGACAGCTTCCTGGCCTTCTTCAAGCCGGATACCCTGGCTCCCGTGGCTATGATTCTGGGTATCGTAATGATCATGTTTGTGAAAAAAG
>JAFYNU010000463.1 GCA_017547975.1 Clostridia bacterium | reverse complement strand
GGGTCCCTTCCTCCAAAAGGCGGACTTTTCCGGCATCAACGTAACCATTCCCTATAAAAAGACCGTCATGCCCTACCTTTACGAGATCGACCCCGAGGCGGCGGCCATCGGGGCGGTGAATACCATCGTCAAACGGGATGGCAAACTTTACGGATATAACACCGACTTCGGCGGCATGATTGCCCTGATCCATAAAATGGGTTGGCAGGTTGCGGGGAAAAAGGTACTGATCCTTGGTACCGGCGGCACCGGTCGCACCGCCATGGCGGTGGCTACCCACCTGGGGGCGGGGGTCATCCAACAGGTCAGCCGCACCGGCAAGGATGGAGCCATTACCTACCAGGAGATGGAAGCGAGTCACACCGATGCCGACTATATCATCAATACCACCCCCTGCGGCATGTTCCCCAATAGTGAGGATTGGCCGGTGGAACCCAGCCATTTCCCCCGTCTTGCGGGACTTCTGGACGCCATCTATAATCCCCTTTCCACTCATCTGGTGGAAAAAGCCCGGGCCTGCGGCGCGGTTGCCGAGGGCGGCCTTTATATGCTGGTGGCCCAGGCGGTTCTGGCAAGCGAGCATTTCCTTGGCACGAAATATCCCGCCGATCTGATCGACCGGGTGTATGAAGAGGTGCTCCGGGAAAAACAGAATATCGTTCTCGTCGGTATGCCCTCCTCCGGCAAGACCACCGTGGGTCACGCTTTGGCAGAGGTTTTGGGCCGTCCCCTTTTTGACAGCGATGAGGAGCTGGTAAAGCGGGCGGGGATGCCCATTCCCGACTTTTTTGCAAAATACGGCGAAGCCGCCTTCCGGGATTTGGAAGCCGAAGTGATTGCCGACCTTTCCACCAAAAACGGGGCCATTATCGCCACCGGCGGCGGTGCGGTGCTCCGTCCCGAAAACGTGGCGCATCTGAAGCAAAACGGAGTCCTCTTTTTCCTGGACCGGGGGCTTGCTTCACTGACGCCCACCGACGACCGACCCCTTTCCAATTCGGAGGAAAAGCTGAAGGCCATGTACCAAATTCGCCTTCCCGTCTACCAAGCCGCCGCCGACCACCACGTGAAGGAGCCCGACTCCCCCGAAGCGGCTGTGGCATCCATTTTGCAATTCATGAGGTTTCAGATATGAAAATTCTTGTTTTGAACGGACCCAATATCAACATGCTTGGCATCCGGGAACCCGGCATTTACGGTGCCGAAAGCTACAGGACCCTGTGCGACAAGCTGGAAGCCCTGGGGCATGAGCTGAATATCGACCTGGAGGTACGGCAATCGAACCACGAGGGCGTCCTGGTGGATTGGATTCAGGAAGCCTACAAGGTGGTGGACGGTATTGTCATCAACCCCGGCGCTTACACACACACCTCCATTGCCCTGCTGGACGCCCTGAAGGCGGTGGGAATCCCCACGGTGGAGGTTCATATTTCGGACGTTTCCAAAAGAGAGGATTTCCGCCAGATCAGCTACCTTCGGGCCGCCTGCGTGAAGACCATTTCGGGCCACGGCCTGAATGGCTATCTGGAAGGGGTTCGCTTC
>JAFYNU010000035.1 GCA_017547975.1 Clostridia bacterium | reverse complement strand
GATATCCTCTCTGTTTTTTTCATAATTCTGATTTCGTCATAAAACGAGTCCACTTCCGAAGGGCAAATACTGCCAACACTACTCCAGCTGCTGCAGACAGAATCCAGGCAATGACCATGGTATTGCTGCCATAATGCTCCATGAGCCAGCCAAATCCATAGGTAGAGGTGGCACTCCCCACATACGTACAGGTATTCAGCACACCACTGACGGTGGATACCTTACCATACCCCCGGAAATACGCCGGAAGTTCGGATATCAGCATTAAATTCACTCCGTGTATGGCAGATACCGAAATGCCCGCAAGTCCTACCATTATCACCGGATGCAAGCTGCCCATGGGAATCAAGATAACGAAGGAAACCAGGGCAATCCCAAACAAAAACAGGGAACACTTTACCTGGTTTTTGAAAAAACGCTTGTTGATCCATGCGCTCACCTTCAGGGCAACGACTGTCAGAACGGGAAGCGTGACCGTCAAAAGGATGGAATCGGACACTTCCAGCGAGAAATACTCCGAAAGTAACTGCGGAGTCCAGGAGGAAACCCCATCCCGGATGACTCCCTGTGCGACGATGGCTAAGAAAATGGGAATCAATCCGGCCTCAAGAATTAAGTGTCCTATCTTAACCGATTTTATCTCATTGGTCTCCGTTTGCGTTTTTTCCTTCTGCACTCTCCCATCCACAGTTAAACGAGGTACCGTGCTCCCCCAAAGAATGGTGATACCGGTACCAATTGCCGAAACCAGGAAGAACAGCACCTTCCAAGAAATCAGCCGAATACAAAGGGGCGCCAATAGATAAATACCAATGGTTGACGCTGCGCAAGCCACCGAAATATTTACGGCGGCCTTCCTGTATTCCTCCCCGTGGAAGCATTCTGCCATAATCCTTACCATAGGGGGCCACAACATAGCCTGAGCAAATCCGTTGATCGCCCACAGGATGGTCATCCAAACGTAATTCTGTGCAAAGGGAAATACCAGATTGGTCAGAGAGCTGACCGCCAAACCGTAAAGAATAAGCTTGTCAGGCTTGATTCTGTCCCCCAATACACCGCTGCAAAGCTGTCCAATGGCGTAGGTAATAAAGAGCGCCGTAGTCACCAGCCCCGCTTGGGATTCGGTGAGAGCTTCCTTTACCAGGATTTCGCTGAGACTTGCGGTATAATCATACCGAAGTAAATAGCTTGTAAAATAGGCGAGCCAACAGAACATATACAAACGGTTTGCCCGCTTGTCCTGTGATATTGCAAACATCTCCGGTTACACCTCAATGATGGCAAACCGATTGTCGTAGCCTTCGCACATGGCAGCCAGGGTCACGTAAGGAATTCCGTCGATGACGTTTTCCCCGCCCTCATGGTAATGTCCCTGATATACACCCTTAACCTTGCCGGAAGCCGCCAAAACGGCGCAGATTTCCTCTGCATTCTCCACCACGTGATTCTGTGGCATAATATAATCGATCAGCTGATGGGAAAATACATAGGTCTTGTCCCCACAGCTTTCCAATTCCTTTTTCAGCCATTCCACCTGTTTTTGAGGTACCATGGTATCGGTCCAATCGCCGGGCTTTCCATCGTATGGACGGCCATCCTTATAGCAATTGGCATCCAAAAGAATAATATCCACGTCCCCATAGGTCTTATGAAGGGGAGCCAATGGCATTTTTGACAATACGCTGAAACGGTAGCGGTCCATGGCAAATGCATCGTGGTTACCCATAATACAAAGCGTCTCGATGCCCGAAGAACTTAAAAGTACCGAAATGTGCGAAAGATTATCCCGATCCTTTGCGCTGTTTCCCTCGGTATCGATCAGGTCCCCAAGGCAAATCACAAGGTCCACCTTTTCTTCCCGGAATACCTTTAGCGCCTCTCCAATCTTCTCATAGGAAAGTCGGGATCTGCGGGTTGCATTGATGAGCTCCTTGGTGCTGTAATGGGAATCGGTAAACATACCTATCTTCATACCAATACCATCCTTTCTATTCTGTGCCGCACCTACCGATGCAGCATTTTACGTTTGAATATTCCCCAAAATTGTGCCATAATCTGCAGAAGTTGCGGGGCATTTACAACCAAAAGCAATACCATGACGATAGTTCCCGGAATATAAAAATTCCCCTTGAAATAGAGCAGGAACAGGGATTCTGCAATCAGGAGAAGCATATTCAGCATAACGATGCCAAACGAATCCCGGAAACGGTACAGCTTTTTAATATCCAAAGCCCGGGCCAGATAAACAACCAGATAACTGATAAAGGTGGCAATTGCCGCTCCCTGAATGCCAATTCTGGGAATCAGGAGCAGATTAAACAGAACGTTGGACAATGCACCAAGCATGGTGGTCATCATACTTCTGACGTTCTTTTTCATTGCCATATATATGGATGAGTAGTAACCTGCAAAACAGGAGAAAATGATGGACAGCACCAAAAACGGTACGTATTCCCAGGCAGAATAATATGCCTCATTGAGCCACACCGAAATGATGGGTTTGGTCAGGAAAATCAATACACCGCCCGAAAGAAATACCACGGTCTGATAGACCGAAAAAACCTTTCCATAGAACCGGCGATCATTTTTGTCATACTCGGTTATAGCCGACATCTGCCAGGCTTGGGAGAATATTCCCGCAATGGTATTGATCAGGTTGGGCAGTTTTGCCGCAGCCGAATAAATTCCATTTGCGCTCTCGCCCAGGAAACCCGTAATCATGTAACGGTCCGAAAGGTTTGTAATCCACCAAAAGATGGAATTCGGAATCATTGGGATGGAAAAACGGATCATTTTTCGGTAGGTGCCCTTACGGACATGGCCAAAACGCAAATAACGCCGTAAATCTGCCGTGATAAACAGGAAGCCCACCGATAGGGTATCGGCCAGGATGGTGGACAGTACGTAACCCACTACCCCCCATTGAAATACCGTGAGGAAAAGAACGTTAAGCCCCACCAGGCATAAGGTATTAAAAATACCATCCACTGCGTAAAGCTTCACCTGTCCCTTTGCACGGACAAAGCAGCCGCAAAGGGAATTGAGGGATGACGCAAATACGTAGAAATACAAAAGCAGCATGTGATCGCCAAGGCTTTTGAATTCCCCAACGAAAACAAATAACTTCAGAATCGGGAATAGCAGAATGAAACAGCCAAAACCGATCATATTCAGGGTCATTGCAACCGTGAATACGTCGGATTTTCGCGTCGCTTTGTCCAACCCATACCGGATGATACCATGATACATACTAACCGTAACGATGGGAATCACCATATTTGCGGTATCCGCAATCAGGGTGGCTACGCCGTATTCTGCCGTGGATAACGCATCGGTATAAAGAGGAACCAAAAGAAACATCATGATTTTGGAGCCAAAAGATCCGACGGCAAAAATGACGGTATTCAATATTAAGTTTGTATACTTATTATCTGCCACTCTGTCCTCCAATGGAATCATGACGGAAATGAATGAAAACCGCAAAAGTTCCCGCCGCTGAAACGGCGGGATACTCTCTGAAATCCTTTAACGGTAACGACGACCGTAAACCGATCTTCTGCGTCGGCGCTTGCTTGCCAGGGTTACATAAATGATATAAAACACAAATACTACCGGAATCGCAATTAACAGAATTACAAAAAACTTACTATTGAAAAAGTCTTCGGTCTTACCGTCCATATCCATGAATTCCGAAAGTGCTGCCGAAGAAGCCGTTACAAGACCGATCTTTCCGCAATCCATGTTGTCGTATATCACCGTAGCTTCGGCTACCAAATCCCCCTTGGCAATGGGAGCGGTCAGGGTAGCTACCGTTTCCGGCGGATTAATCGTCAAAAGGCTTTCATCATAGCTTCCCCTGGGAATCAGAATTCTGATATCGTCGTTGGTTTCCAGAATGACAGAATCCTTTTCTTCCGAAAGCGTTACGTATGCTTCTGTAACACTGCTCCCCTTCTTCAGGATATTGCGCATTTCATAGGTGGCAAATCCCCATTCATAAAGCGCCTTGCTATCCACAAAGGAGGTAACTACGTTTCCTTCCAGCACAGGGCTCTTCAATACGATGCAAATGAGATACATATCGTCCTTCAGCGCGGTGGAAACCAAACAATGCTTTGCGGCGCTGGTATAGCCTGTTTTTACACCGCGGGCATATTCGTAGAAATATTGGGTGTACTTACGGGTGGATATGAGATGGTTTGTAGTATTGTGGGTCTGTTCTCTATTCTGATTGGTTGCCGGAATGGTAATGCTTGTGGTGTTGGCAATCTCCATCAGTTCTTCGTGCTTGGCAAATTCATACGCAATACAATAGAGATCGTGGGCAGTGGTATAATGATTTTCATTTGTCAAGCCATGGGGATTGGCAAAATGGGTATTGATACAACCAAGCTCTTTAGCCCGGACATTCATCATTTCCACAAAATTCTCTACGGTTCCCCCTACATATTCCGCCAGGACGCAGGCTGCATCGTTGCCGGACGGAAGCAGAAGGCCGTATAGCAAATTCCGGACGGTAATCTCCTCCCCCACCTTCAGGCTGGCGGAGGAACCATCGGGAATCAGTGTATTATGATTTACAGCAGATGCCGTTGTGGTAACAACCTCGTCAAGCCCCACGTTCTCGTAGGCCAGAAGAGCTGTCATCACCTTCGTCGTACTTGCGGGATACATTTTTTCACTGGAATTCTTTTCGTAAATCACCTGGCGGGTGTTAGCTTCCACCAGAATGACGGCACCGGAATTGGTTTCGGGAACACTCTGTGCCGAATAGGCCAGCATGGAATCGGAAAAATAGGGTGAGTTCCCCTCGTTTTCCATAACAACCTGTGCCTGGCTTTCATTTTCCCCTTCGGTTGCCCATACGGGAATTCCGGTCACGACGGTAATCGCAAGCAGGACACCGGCTATGAATTGCTTCCATTTTATCATTTGTTTCATATTAACGTTAACCTCAATTTATTTCAAGTACAACCATTTTCCTCGCAGTTACTTGGAAATCTGTTGCTTTTTACCTTTTGGCATGGTATACTAAATCATGCCCACCATCCCCGCATTGCACTTTTGATCATTTGGGCGGGATGTTCAGAGCGGGCACACCGATAAGTTTCTATATTATATCAAACTTGGACGTGATTTTCAACCGTTACACATAAAATATTCTTCCGGAGGTGGTGCTATGACCATCCGACGGCTTTTTACCCTGGTTTTTCTGCCCGTTGTTTTGGCAGGACTTTTGGCTTTCTGTCTTTTGTGCCGCGTAAAGCCTGTGGAAATAACGGTAACCGATCCTATCTATCCTCCCGGTGTCGTTATCTCCGGTTCACCCGATCCAAACACCGCCTCCCGCAATGCCTTGATGGCACTTCCCGGGGTTGGCGAGAAAACAGCCGACGCCATCATCGCTTACCGGGAACAGAACGGACCCTTTTCTGACGTGCGCGAATTGATTCTCGTCCCCGGAATCGGCGAATCAAAGATTGCCGATATACTCGCTTATTACGAAATTACAGAAACAGAATAAACAGCCGCTTATGCGGCAGAACGGAGTATTGTATGCGTATAATTGAACCCTCTTTTGTATTTGAAGACGACGTTAACCCCAAGGCGATCATGGAAAAAATTGAACGTGCCGGCCGCACCTGCTATAAGAGCGAGGAACGCATCACCGATGGCAGTGCCGAACGGTTCATCTCTTCCATTGTCAAGCGTGGGCACGAGTCGGTATTGGAGCACGCTTCGGTTACCGTCCGTGTAATTTGTGACCGTGGCGTTACCCACGAAATTGTTCGCCATCGTATTGCCGCCTATTCCCAGGAAAGTACCCGTTATTGCAATTATTCCGGGGATAAGTACGGCAACGAAATCACCGTAATCCGCCCCTTCTTTTGGAATGACGATCCCGAAAAATTTGCCATTTGGACCGAAGCGATGGAGGCAACCGAAAAGGCTTATAACGCCTTGATTGCCTCCGGCGCCACCGCCCAGGAAGCACGGAGCGTTCTTCCCAACTCCCTGAAAACCGAGTTGGTGATGACGATGAATATCCGCGAATGGCGTCATTTCTTCAAGCTTCGTACTCCGCCTGCAGCCCATCCCCAGATGCGGGAAATCGCCATTCCCATGCTTCGGGAATTCCAGCGCCTTCTCCCCTCCCTCTTTTCTGATATCGTAGTGGAATGAAGGTAAAAGAACGTTACGAGGAGTTTGAAGCGGCTCCCTTTTCCGGAATCGTCTATATTCCCGGGTACGTGGACGTACCAACTCTGCACCCAACGATTTACCTTTTGGGAAGCGAAGAAAGGGAACTTTGCGAAATCGTCCGCATTTTGAAAAAAGAGTCTTTCTGGAAAGAACGGGAACCGGTTCTTGTGGGTATATATCCAGGAAACTGGAACGAGGATTATTCCCCTTTTCCTGCCCCTGCGCTCTCTTCCGGGCAACCCGCCTTCGGCAGCAACGCAGGCAGTTATCTTGCCGCCCTTACCCAGACCTTGGTCCCCGTTATCGAAGGTATGGCACCGGTTCTTCCCCTTTCTGACCAGCGTTATCTGGTTGGATATTCCCTGGCCGGCCTTTGCGCCCTTTACGGTGCCTACGTGAGCGATGCCTTCGCTGGATATGGAGCCGTTTCCCCTTCTCTGTGGCTTGAGGGTTGGATGGAATATGCCGGCAGTTTTCCCCTGCACCGCCACACAGAAAAACTCTATCTTTCCCTTGGCAACAAGGAATCCCGCACCAAGAACCCTCGTATGGCGCGAGTCGGCGATTGTTTTGTCTCTGCTTCTTCCTACTATACCTCCCTTTTGGGACCCGAGCGTTTCCGTTCCGAACTGAATCATGGTAACCATTTCCATGAACCGGAAGCCCGTCTGGCAAAAGCCATTGCTTTTTTACTAAGTCCCCTCCCATAAAGAATTGACCTCCTGCAAAAGCAGGAG
>JAFYNU010000462.1 GCA_017547975.1 Clostridia bacterium | reverse complement strand
TCGGCCGCTTCCAGATTGGCCTTGTACAGGGTGATCTGATCCTGGATGCTCAAAACCTCCGCCTGGGCGGCGGACAGATCGGGGGTACCGGCATACTTTTCGTCCAGTGCCATGCATTTTTCATCCATGGCGTTCTTGCTGTTTTGGGCCTGTTCCAAAGCCGGACGGGCATCCCGCTCCGCCTTGGTGTAAGCGTTTTGCGCGGCGTACAGCAGGTTTTCCCCATTATGTACTGCAGTTTCTGCCTCTGCCAGCACCTTTTGTGCGGCCACCAGATCGGGGTTTTCCGGCTCGGTTTCGGCGTACAGCTTTTCATAATACGCCAGGTTGGTTTCCGCATTGGCCAGGGCCGCCTGGGCATCGCTCAGCTCGTTTTCCGCATGGCGAAGGTCGGTTGTGACGTCCTTCATGGCCGCGCTGTATGCCGTTTGGGCTTCCGTCAGGGCGCTTTCCGCCTTGGCAAGCTCCCCATCCAGCTTTTTCTTTTCGCTTTGATAGGTTTTTGCCTTGGTCACCATATCCTGGGCGGCATCCAGGCTGGCATTCAGGCGCTTGAGTTCATTGGTATTGCCCTGGCTGATGCCCGCAGTAAGCAGGGATCGGGTGTAATTCAACTCCGCATCCGCCAACTGGGCTTTCATATTCGCCAGACTGCCGTCATCCTTGGGCTGAATATCCATGATGGGCGCCCCTTCATAGACCGTCTGACCCATGGTCACGTGCACGGCGGTTACTTCGCCCATGCCCTCCGCCAGGATGTTTTTGAGTCCGGCCACTTCGGTGATGCCGCTTCCGGTGATTTCCGGGGAGACGGTTCCCGCCACCACCCGCTTGGCACTGACCTCGGTCAGGGTTGCATTCAGAATGGTATTGCTGAAAAAGGTCAAAACCAGCATGATGGCAACGAAGACGATGGCCACCCATTTGACCCATTTCCGATTTTTGATTTTCATGGTCGTTTCTCCTTTCGCGGGTTTATTTCATGCCGCCGGTCACAATGCCCGATTCCAAATGTTCTTCCCCATGCATAAACAGGAGCAGGCATGGGATCATGTAGACCACTGCGGCGGCAAAGGCAAGACCGACTTCGTTTGCGTTGATGGTTGAGATGTAGATGGAAAGGGGGAATTGCTCCTCGGTTTCCAAAAGCACCAGGGGTTGTTCCACCATGTTCCAGTAGTCGAAAAAGATCAGAAGCACCACCGCATAGAGGGAGCTCTTACATTGGGGCAGATAGATCTTTGTAAAGATCTTCCACTCCCCCGCCCCATCCAGCTGGGCGGCTTCGGTGTACTCTGTGGGAATTCGCATCATATACCGGGTCAGGATGTAAACCGCAAAGGGGGAAAAGATGCCCGGCAGAACGATGGCCCAGGGGGTATCGAAAATCCCCATCCACTTGGTGACGATGTAGTTTGGCACCAGGGTCACCTGGTAGGGCATCAGCATGAGCACCACGTAGCCGAAGAAGACAGCACTTCGAATTTTTCCCTTGTATCGGGAAAAGCCATAGGCCGCCAAAGCCGCCACCGCCGTTTGAAACAGGGTGATGGGCACCACGTAGAGCACCGAATTCCAGAATTTGTAAAGGTAGTCGGGGCTTTGGAAGAGGAACATTTCGTACTGTTCCCCCGACACCCAGTCGGGAATCAGCTTGAGGGTGGTTTTTTCACTGCTGTATTCCTCTCCCCCGGTACCCAGGGCGGGACCGTAGCTTTCGTTGATCTCCCCTTCCGAAAGGAAGGAGTTGACAAAGGTGGTGAGGGTTGGCATGATGAAAAGCACCGCCATAATCAGGAGCGCCAGAAGCAGGATACTTCGGCGCAGGAGGCTCATGCGCTTGCGGCGGCGGGAAGCCGCCCGAAGGTCATTCGTTTTTCGCATCCTTGCCAAGCCTCCTTTCCACCACGAAAAGCACCGCGATCACCACGCTCATCACCAGGGCCAGGAGAATGGCCGCCGAGGAGAGCTTTTGGTAATCCATGGCTTCGAAGGTGTTGTTCATAAAGTGCTGCAGGAGATAAAGGGTTTCGTAAGGATACGCACCGGTCAGCAGGAATACCTCCCGGAAGATCTTCATGGCAGAGATCAGGCTGAGAATGGTGACGAACAGAGTGGTGGAAGACAGGTAATGGATCTTGATGGAAAAGAATTTCCGGAAAGCCCCCGCCCCCTCCAGCTCCGCCATTTCCAGCTGTTCCTTGGGAATGGAAGCCAGGGCGGCGGTGAAAAGAATCATGTTGTACCCCAGGTTTTTCCAGAGATAGAGAAGGAGTACCACAAACCGGCTCCAATTGGAGTGGAACCAGTCCACCGTTTCGATGCCATAGCCCGAAAGGAAGGAATTGATGATGCCATGCTGGTGGAAAAGTACCTGCCAAATCAGAACCACCGATGCCACCGGAACCATAAGCGGAGAAAGGAAGGCGGTACGAAGTACACTCTTCATGGGAAGCTCCCGTTCCAGGAGAATGGCCAGCAGGAGCGACAGGAGCACCGCCAGGGGCACCGCCGAAACCAACAGAATGGCGGTGTTTTTCCCAGCCATGGTAAAGGCGTTATTGGAAAAGAGGGCCTTAAAATTATCGAGCCCCACAAACTCGCCTCCCACGCTCCTCGACATGAAGGCGTAGTAGATTACCACGCAGAAGGGGGCCACAAAAAAGAGCATAACACCCGCAATGGATGGTGACAGGAAGAATAGAGACGCGTGTTTTCGATTCCGAAGTTCCTTGGATAGCTTCTTTTGTTTGCCTTTCAATCGGTTCACTCCCTTCGTAACGGTCATTTTTCATTTTGTTTACCCGATTATGCTTTTGTTCTTTTCTCGCTTACGGTTTTTGTTGGTTTTGTCTATTTCTATTGTGAATATCGGCGGTTATAATTATCGCTTTTATACATCATATCATATTCTTTTGTTTCTGTCAATCATTTCATCTAACTTAAATAAACCATATTGGCAAAACGAGTAGTTGCAGACCGGGGAAACGACACCAATAAAGGGTATGAGGTAATAGATAAGAGCATAAAGTCTGTACGCGCTTGGAAGCCTCCCTCTGACGAGGGAGGTGGGTGAGCGTAGATTTCCAACGGAAATCCGCAAACCCGGAGGGAGAGAAAATAGTGAATAGTGGATAGTAGGGCGGGGGTTTACT
>JAFYNU010000461.1 GCA_017547975.1 Clostridia bacterium | reverse complement strand
GGAGAAGGTAAAGAAGGCCGCAAAGGTGAGAAGCAGGGCGTAATCCACGTTTTTCAGTGCGTTACGGTCAAAAATCAAAAGAACCGGGAGGATGATGGCGAGTCCGATGGGATAAGGCAGTACCCGGATTACCACCAGGAGGGCAACCACGAAGAGTGCTCCGTAAAGAATAGCCCGCTTACCGTTCAGAGGTTCCGAGTCGGCGGGAATGGAAAGGGGAGTGGGCTTGATGAAAAAACAGCATAGGGTGATCAAAATCACCGAAATCAGGAAGGGAAGCAGCATGATGCCGAAGAAATCTCCGCTTTCCAGGGAATAATAGGAGTAGAGATAAAGGTTTTGCGGGTTTCCGAAGGGGGTCAGCATACCGCCCAGGTTGGCGGCAGCGTTTTGCAGAATGAAGGTGTAGGCAAGCAGACGATCATGCCCGGTGGCATGGAGTACCAGATAGGAAAGGGGAAGGAAGGTCAGAAGGGCCGTATCGTTGGTAATGAGCATGCTGCCCACCAGGGTGACCCAAACCAGTGCCAGTACCGCAAGCCGGGCGTTTTTGAAAATACGAACGATTCGGGATGCCAAAAGGTAGAAAAAACGGATATTCTGGAAGGCACACACCACCGCCATCACCGAAAAGAGACAGGCCAGGGTGCGCAGATCATAGTAATCAAGATATTCTTTGTCCGGCGGGATGATACAAGCAGTAACTACCGCTGCAAGCAGGGCAATGCACAATACCACGTTCCCCTTAATCCAGTTCCAAACACGCATATTTCATTTCCTCCACCAGATTTTCCAAACGGTATGATAACACGAAACTCGAAGATTGTCCACCCAAAAACGAAAAATACTTGACAAATCTTTTTGCATGTGACACAATAAAGATATGGTAGACGCCAAATCGATTCCAAGGAGAGATGGATTATGATTTTTGAAAATGGCGACAGAATTGTTTTTGCAGGCGACTCGGTAACCGACATGGGCAGTGCTCAGCCGGTGGGCGAAGGACTTTTTGATAACGTTGGTCGAAGCTACGTCCGGGTGGTTGAAAATATGCTTGCCACCTGGTACCCCGAAAGAATGATCCGGGTTACCAATTCCGGAATCAGCGGAAACACCAGCTGGGACCTTTTGAATCGGTTTGATCGGGACGTGGCAGACCTGGCTCCCGATTGGGTCTCCATCTGCATCGGTATCAACGACGTATGGCGTCAGTTTGACTGTCCCGCCATGCCTGACCCCCACACCACCCCGGAAGCATACGAGGCCAACATGCGCGCCATGATCGAAAAGGTGAAGGGAAAGGTCAAGGGAATCTTCATTCTGACTCCCTATTACATCGAACCCAACCCCGCCGACGCCATGCGGGCCAGAATGGATGAGTACTGTGCCATCTGCAAAAAGCTGGCAGAAGAATACGACCTGATTTTCGTGGATTTCCAGGGTATGTACGAAGCCTACTGCAAAATCCGCCACTCCAGCTATATCGCCTGGGACCGGGTACATCCCAACCAGGTGGGGGCAACCCTGATGGCAAAGGAATTTTTGAAAGCCTGCGAGTTTGAATATTAAAAAATAAAGGAGAAAAAACCATGGGTCTTATTAAAGCCGGAATCGGAGCCATTGGCAGTGTGTTGGCTGACCAGTGGAAGGAATATTTTTATTGTGACGCCCTGCCCAAGGACGTTTTGATGGTGAAGGGTACCAAACGCATTACCGACCGTTCCTCTAACACCAAGGGCAGTGACAACGTAATCTCCAACGGTTCGGGGATCGCCGTGGCGGACGGTCAGTGTATGCTCATTGTGGAACAGGGCAAGGTTGTGGAGGTTTGTGCCGAACCGGGTCAGTTCACCTATGATAGCTCCACCGAACCCAGCATTTTTGCAGGAAAGCTTGGGGAAAGCATCAAGGAAACCTTCAAGGCCATTGGACGCCGTTTTGCGTATGGCGGTGACACCGGCAAGGATCAACGTGTCTACTACATCAATACCAAGGAATTGATGGAAAACAAATTCGGAACCCCGGCTCCCGTACCCTTCCGGGTGGTTGACAGCAAAATCGGACTGGATATCGACGTGTCCATCCGTTGCTCGGGTCTGTATTCCTACAAGATTGCCGATCCTCTGCTCTTCTACACCAACGTCTGCGCCAACGTAACCAGCCAGTTCCGCCGCAGTGAAATCGAAACCCAGCTCAAGAGTGAGTTTATCAGTGCCCTGCAGCCCTCCTTTGGCAGACTTTCCGAACTGGAACTTCGTCCGAACCAGATTCCTGCCCACAACCAGGAGCTGGAGGACGCCCTGAATGCTTCCCTTTCCAAGGATTGGGGTGAGCTTCGCGGGCTGAAGATCGTCAGCGTGGCCATTACCTCCCTGACACTGCCGGAAGACGATGCCAATATGATCAAGGAGGCACAGCGTACAGCCATGCTCCGGGATCCCGGTATGGCCGGTGCAACCCTGGTGGGTGCCCAGGCCGATGCCATGAAGGCCGCTGCCCAGAATTCCGCCGGGGCGATGACCGGGTTTATGGGCATGGGAATGGCAATGAATGCCGGTGGCAACAATGCCCAATCCTTCTTCCAAATGGCTCAGAATCAGCCCCAGCAGGCGGCCGCTCCTGCCCCGGCGGCGCCCGAAGCCCCCGCAGCAGGGGAATGGGTTTGCCCGGCTTGCGGTGCCAAGTGTACCGGAAAGTTCTGTACCGAATGCGGTGCGAAAAAGCCGGAAGAAAAGGCCGGTTGGACCTGCGCCTGCGGTTCGGTGAATAAGGGTAAGTTCTGCCCCGAATGCGGTGCCAAGAAACCCCCGGAGGAACCCCTTTACCGTTGCGATAAGTGCGGTTGGGAACCGGCAGATCCCAAAAATCCCCCGAAATTCTGCCCGGAATGCGGTGACCCCTTCACCGATTCGGATATTCAGTAAAAATACGACGCCGACGGGTTCGCCCGTCGGCGTCTTTGCGCAGAAGAAAAGCCAGAGGAAAAACCTCTGGCTTTTTGTTTGGTTGAATCAATTATTCGACAACGATCTTGTTGACCGAGCAGCAGCTGGGGAATTCCATATTGTAGCTGGAGCTGCAGAGGATACCAACGTAGGTCTTGGTATCGGGGAGAACTTCGGTCTTGTTCATGATCCAGCAGAGACGAACGTCTTCGCTTTCCATATCTTCAGCGGTCATGGTGTAGCTGACTTCGGCTTCGTAAAGGTCGGTGCCGTAGAAGGTGACCTTGTTGGCAGAAGTAGCACCGATGTCGGCCAGGAATTCGGCAAAGGTGATGCCTTCGGCAAGGAAGCTCTTACGGGCGCTGGCCATATTGGAGTCTTCGACAGAGATAACCATGCTGACGATGATCTTGTCGATGGCATGGGCTTCGGCTTCAGCCTGGGTGTAGGAAGTGGCTTCAACGCCTTCCAGTTCGATGGACCAATCAACTTCGTCCAGGGTGAGAATGGCCTGCTGGGCAGCTACGTCAGGGGTGGTACCAACGCAGGAAGAGAACAAAGCGACCATCATCAAAATAACGAGGGTAAGTGCGGTGATAGACTTACGCATAGGAAAACCTCCCAAAAAATAATGAAGAAAAGACCGTTAATGAGGCCTTTCTTTTTGATAAAATAACTATATCACATTTTTGCGGAGGAATCAAGGGGGAAAAGGAAAATCGTGAAAAACTTACGCATTCGGTTATGCCTTTGGGATGAGAACGCATAAATCGATGTGACAAATCGTAGAATGGAAGAAGCCAGGGGGTGATTACGTGCGGTGGTATAAATCGATCAGCCGTTATTCGGTGCTTTACCAGGCGTCCATCCTGACCATCAGCGGCATATTGCTGCAAGGAATGGGGTTTTGTTATCGCATGTTGCAAAGCCGCCTTGCGGGGGCGGAGGGGCTGGGGATGTATACCTTAACTTCCCCGGTGTATAGTCTGATTGTATCGGTGGCCCTGTCAGGTATCTGTATGGCGGTAAATCATCTTTCTGCCGAAGAGGCCGCAATGGGAAACTATGAAGCCTTGCCCCGTATCTTTCGTGCCGGCGTTGTCTTATTTGTGGGATTGTTTTTGCTGATGGCCGTGTTGTTTCTTTGCTTTCAAAACGATATTGCCGGAATCGTTCTTGGGGAAATCCGTGCCAAAAGAGCAATGATTCTTTTTCTGCCGTGTATCTTTTTGACGGGCTTTGAAAACCTTTGCAAAAATGCTTGTTATGGATTGCGAGAGGTACGGTATCCCGTTATTTCGGAATTGGTGGAACAAGGACTTCGGATGATGGCTGTCGGGACTATTTTGTGGGGGGCGGCACCGAAAACACCCGAAAAGGCGGCAGAGTGTATCATACTGGGTATGACCATCAGCGAGGTCTTCAGCTCGTTTTATATGACCCATTCCCTGGAAAAGGTTTACCGGGCCTTTCCGAAGGGTGAAAAAAGTGAAAGAAATCATATTGGAAGGTCCATGGTTAAGATAGCGTTGCCGGTGTCCCTGTCAGCAGTAGCGGGAAATTTGATAGGGGCGGTGATTACGGTAACCTTGCCAAAACGCTTGATACTATACGGCCTGGGGCAGATGGATGCGGTGGCCGCCCTGGGGGTAATCAATGCAATGGCGGTGCCATTGATGTATCTGCCACTGACTCTGATTGGACCTATATCCTCCGCGGTGGGACCAAAGATCACCGGGAGCGATGCCCTGGGAAACTATGAGGATGCGGAAAGGAAAAGCGTTAAGGCGTTGGAAATGGCGGGGTTGTTTGCCATTCCTATGTGCTTTTCGCTGGTCCCGCCGGGAATCTATATTATGGAACGGGTATTCGGCCATGCTTTGAAGGAAGGGCTTCTTCTCGTTCTGGGAGCCAGTGCTGTATTTGCGGCTTTCCAATCGGTGACATCCGGAATCCTGGTGGGGTATGGACGGCAAAAGGCGGCAATGGTATTCAATTTACTTGGCGGATGCTTACACCTTGGCATGATGTGGTATTTGACGCCGAAAATGGGACTGTGGGGAACCCTCCTTGGGGGGT
>JAFYNU010000460.1 GCA_017547975.1 Clostridia bacterium | reverse complement strand
CCGGCATTCTTGAAAAAATTAGTGTTACACCGTGCCGGTGACCACCAGGGTGCTGACGCCGGGAACAAGAATATAGTTTCCGGTTTCATCCTGGGTGTAGGTGGCGGCGGGAACGGTGATTTGACCGGAGACCGTGGTAAATACTCCGGTGGTGGCATCGTAGGTGTAGTTCGCGGGGGAGGACCAGGTCTGGCCGTTGAAGGTGACCGTGATGTTTTCCAATCTGGGGTCAAAAACATCGGTCAGAACTACGTTGTCGTCGGCCGCGGCCGGAAGGTTGCCGGTGTTCTGAATCTGGAAGGTGTAGGTGAGCTGGCCGTTTTCGGCTACGGTGGTGGGATTCAGGGATTTGGTGATGGTCAGGCTCGCCCGGTTACCTGCGGAAACGGTAGCCGAATCGGTCAGGGTTTCCGAAAGTCCGGTGCCATCCACCGAAACGGTGTTGGTGATGGTGCCTTCTACCGTGGGGTCGGCGTATTGGTTGACGGTGGCATCGTAGATTAAGGTGACGTTGCCCCCTGCCGGGATGGTGATGCCGCTGATGGTCAGGGGAGGGCCACCGGCGGATACCGGTGTAGCCTGCAAAACGCCGTTGACGTAATAAAGCAAGCTGCCATCCACATAAGTCAGGGGCACCCGGGTGTCCCCGATGCCAAAGGGATAGGAACCCAGGTCATCGGTGACGGTGAGGCCGGAAAAGGCCGTGGAGCCGGAATTTGTGATGCTGACCACGTAAGTGATGGTATCTCCGGGCCGATAGGACTCGTTTACCGGGGTTTTGGTGACCGACAGAACCTGAACCAGCTCTCCCTGTACCGTGTTGGAGGTGGTGGTAATGCCGTTGTAGGAAAGGGTTGCGTTATTAAAAAAGGTTGCCATGCTTTGCAAAAAGCCTCCTCTTGATTTTGAGGGTACCCTCTACTACATGATATTACGTAACAAAAGAAAAGGTGAAAAGCCCCTGCCGGTGGGGCAAGGGCTTTGTGAATTACAGGGCTCGGTAGAGCAGGATTTTTGCGGTGCGGGGTTCCATCAGGGTGACCCGGAAACCTTCCTCCATCAGGGTTCCTCCATCCAGGGTGATGGTGAAATCGCCGTCCAGGTCCATGATGGAATAGTCGGCTTCGGGATCCAATCCCCGGAGCTTGAAGCAGGCGGTTTCGTATGCCGATTCTTCCCGGCGGAAAAGCTGGATAATGCCGTCGCCCTCTTCGGGACGGTTGAACTGGGATGCACACCACACGTCCAGCTGGTCGGAAACCTTGGTCAGGGGGTAGAAGTCCTCCATGAAGTAGGGACGAACGAGAAGATATTCCTCTCCGTACTTTCGGAGCCAGTCCAGCTTTTCCTTGCTATCCCCAAAGACTTCTTTTTCGGAGAAGGGGAAACCGGTATTTATGGAGGAATCGTAAGCCGAGCGCATACGGTACTCGTCGTAAATACGGCCTGAACCGGATCCCGAGAAGGGCATCCAGCTGTTGTAGGTCAGGTGGTGGCACTGAACTGCTTCCGCATCGAAATTGGCGGGGCATTGGTAGTCGCTTCGCCACAGGGGCATACTGCGCCGCAGGGTCTCGATATCAATACGCCGTCCCCCGGAGGCACAGTTGTCGATCAAAAGATGAGGGAAGCGTTCCAACAGGGCATCCCACAGGGTGTAAAGGCCATTGATATGCTTGATTTCGCTGATTCCCTTCCGGTCGCCGCCATCGTTTTTGCGCCAGTAGGGCAGGGGGTGGAAGTTGAAGTCCTGGCGGTAGCAATCGATCTTCAAGGTTTCAATCAGATTTGCCAGGGTTTCATAACAGTACTTCCAGGCGGCGGGATTCCCCAAATTCAGGAGTCGGTTGGAGTCCCCTGGATTGTCGGTGGACAGGAAGTATTCCGGGTGGGCCATGGCGGTGGGGGTGGAGTAAATCACGCGTTCGGGTTCCACCCAAAGCAGGAACTTGCGACCGCTTTTGTGAACGGCTTCGGTCACGTCCTTCAGCCCCTGGGGATGAATCAGGGGGCTCACCCGCCAGTCCCCGGTGTGCTGACCCCAATCTCCTTCAAATTCATCGGGGGTAGGCTTGGTGTCGATGCCGTACCAACCGGCATCCATCCAGATATATTCAAAGGGAATGTCGTTTTCGTCAATGATTTTCAACCGCTCCAAAACCGTTTGGGTTCGCATTCCGCCCCAAATGCTGGCACAGAAGGGACCGTATTGATCCCGGCCTTCTTTACCGATGAGGGAAAAATGCTTGCGCACCAAACGACGCCACTGGTTTTGGGCTTCCACCACGTCCCCCTGGTAGGGCATGATTACCACCGAGGAGGTACGGATACGCTCGCCGGGGAGCAAGCGGAAGGCCACCTCTTCAATGCCGGTTTGTACCCGGATATCATCCTCGCTGCGGGTGATGGATGCGGTCCATTGTCCCGACCAGCCAACGGCCACCACGTAGCCAGCGTTGTTTTTGCAGATATCGAAGAAGGGAGCCTGTCCGTCGCTGGAACGGCCGCCATTGGGAGCGTAGGATTTGGTCAT
>JAFYNU010000459.1 GCA_017547975.1 Clostridia bacterium | reverse complement strand
GGCAACATGGCCCGTATGGAGGCGGTACAAACCCTATTTTCCTCCCTTTTGGAATGGAATACCCTCCTGACCGGAGCCCTGCTCAGCCAGGTCATCAGCAACGTACCCGCCGCCATTCTGCTTTCGCGCTTTACAGACGCCTACGCCCCTCTCCTTCAGGGGGTCAACGTGGGCGGTGCAGGTACCATCATTGCCTCCCTGGCAAGCTTGATCACCTACCAGGAATATATCAAGCACGAGCCCCAAAAAGGCGGACACTTCATGAAGCTCTTCACCATCATAAGCTTCTCCTTCTTGATTGTTCTTCTTCTCGGCACCCTGCTCCTTCAATAGAAATCTAAAACCGCCGGTCATCAAAACCGGCGGTCTTCTTTTATTGGTTACCAAATGCCGTCATACTGACAAGACCCGGGGTGATTCCCTTTGGCGAACCAAGAATGCGAAGACGAACTCCGTAAGCCTTCGGGCCGTCGCACTCCCGGTAATCCACACAGAGGTCACGCTCTCCGCCGGAGGCATCCACAAGGGTATGCCATTCTGTTAAAGCCGGGTCAGCGGCATACTCGGCCACGTATCGGAAGGCCCCCGGCATGATCCCGTCCAGGGTTTCCATATCCACATCCCTCCAAACGAGCCGCAAGGCATGAACGTGGTAATGGGATGCACCGCCAAAGGAAAAGGTAATCGCAGGTTCCAAATCATCCGCCGCCGGTTGCCACCAGGAAAGGACAGAGTCGTCCGACGCATAGATGGCATCCCTGCCGGGGGCAAAGGAGGTTGCGGTGGGCCGCTGGAACTGGGTCAGATCCAGCCAGCCGGTATCTTCTCCCGCCGCCTCGTGTCCCGGAGCAAACCTTGGGGATTCCGTCAGGTCGGAACAGTAAAGCTCGCCATTTTCATCCATCCAAACCCGATCCATGCTGATACGGCGCTCGTACAGATGGTTGTAGCAGAATATATTGGTATAAAACACCCACAGGCTCCCATCCGGCCCATCTACCAGACAGCCATGACCTGCTCCCCGTACAAGACCGGTGGTTTTGCGGGTCAAGGGATTTTTCACCTGATCCCGGAAACCGGTCAGGGGTCCCTCATCCGAATAACAAACGCCGTTGGCATAGCTCGGCAATTCGGTACCCGACCCAGAATAGAGCAAATAATATCGGTTTCCGATCTTCTTCGCCCATTGTCCCTCGATCCAGCCCATACGCTTGTTTTGATTATGGGCGCCCATGCGTTGCCATACCTTTTCCGGTTCATACCGGTTGATCTCCATCGGTTCGGCAAGCATTTGCCAGGGCCTTTCGGGATCCATTTCCACCCCCAGGGTGGCGGTCATGTATTCCACGTCGGCCCCCTTCGGTTCCACGCCGCTATGGTAATAAAAGTATAGTCGGTCCCCATCTGCCAGGAAGCACCCATCGGCTGGACGGATCTGTTTGCCATCCGCCGTGGTCATGTGTCCAAGCAGTTTGAAGGGGCCCGTTGGCAAATCGGCTACGTAGAGTTCGGAGAGCATATGCCCGTTCAAATACCATTTCCCACGGAATTCGGTCACTGCCGGACTATATCGCAGGTGGGGAATGCCAATATCCACCCTTTCCCAATTCATAAAATCCTCGGTAACGTAAGCCAAGGAATAGCTCGGATAAAGGATCCACTTCCCATTGTGATACACCACGCTGGGGTCGGATATGGAACGGTAGTCGGCAAATTCTCTGGGATCTTTATTGGTCTGTTCCGCATCCAGAAAACGTCCGGAAGGAATCTCCGGGATGGAAAGCGGATTGCAATAGGTAAATCGATTCATGGGCGGTCTCCCCTTTTCCTTGCAGGATGCTTCATTGTAACAGCAAAAGGGACGCTCTGTCAAGCGTCCCTTTTGGATATCGTTAGATGGTAATGATTTTGAATGCACTGAGAACCGAAGAAATCAGGATCACCAGCAGGAAAATCGGTGCCACGTATTTAATCATCACGTCAAACATGCGTTGCCAGCGGAAGCGACCCGAAAGCTCTACTTCCTCCGCAATGGCCTTGGGTTTCATAATGTATCCCACAAAAATACAGGTCAAAAGGGCGACTATAGGCATGAGTACGCTGTTGCTGATGAAATCGAAGAAATCCAGGAACTGCATACCGATTATGGCAATATGTCCCAGAGAACCGTATCCCAGTGCCGACAGGAGCCCCAGAAGAGCCGAGCCAACAAATACGATCAAACTGGCAGGCTTGCGATTGACTTTCAGCTTGTCCTGCAGAATGGAAACCACCGTTTCCATCAGCGAAATGGAGGAGGTCAGGGCGGCAAAGAGCACCAGCACGAAGAAGAGGATTCCCAGGAACCGGCCGCCGGGGATACTTGCAAAAACCTTGGGAAGGGTGATGAACATCAATCCCGGACCGGCGCTAAGGGCCGATTTGTCTCCGCCGGAGAAAGCAAATACCGCCGGAATGATCATCATACCCGCCAGGAAAGCAATACCGGTGTCAAAAATTTCAATTTGATGTACCGAGGATTCCAGATTCACACTTTTTTTCATGTAGGAGCCATAGGTGATCATGATACCCATAGCAAGCGACATGGAATAAAAGAGCTGG
>JAFYNU010000458.1 GCA_017547975.1 Clostridia bacterium | reverse complement strand
TGGCAAAATCTGCATCAGCGGCGGTGTCTGGAAGGGGCACCCCAGTATGCTGGAGCATTTCAAAAAGCTGGTACATAAAGAATATCCACACGTGGAGATCGTATCCCCGGTATTTGATCCCTGCATGGGTGGGATCGTCTATCGTGCTTTGGAAATGGGACAAAAGAAGGAAGAATTTTTGCCGGTTCTGCTTGAAAAATTCAGTCAGTTCCGATATGAATAAGGAGAAAAAATATGAATGCATTGAGTCGTTATTTTGAAGAGTGTGCCCGGGTTAGCAAGGTTGTGGAAGAAACCCAGGGAGATGCCATGGAGGCTGCGGCCAAAGCCATTGCCGACGCTACCGAAAAAAAGAAGAACATTTTTGCCTTTGGAGCCAGCCATGCAGGGCTTGTTACCTTGGAACTCTTTTATCGTACCGGTGGCTTGGTGACTATCAATCCAATTCGTGCGCCCGGTATGATGCTGGACATGACCCCCATCACCAGTACCAGCAAGCTGGAACGGCTTCCCGGATACGGTGAACTGATCCTCTCCGGAGAAAAAGCCGGGGAAGGCGATGTTATTATTATCCATTCGGTGTCGGGACGCAATGCGGTGGCCATTGATATGGCGATTGCCGCCAAAGAACGGGGCATGAAGGTCATCGTTCTGACCAATATGAATACCTCCACCCAGGTGACCTCCCGCCATCCAACTGGTAAAAAGCTTTATGAAATTGGGGATATCGTACTGGATAACTGTGGTGCCAAGGGGGATTCTTCCCTGGTTATTGAAGGCGTTCCCGAAAAGACTGCGCCCACCTCCACGGTGATCGGTGCCATGATCCTGAACGCGGTGGTGGCACGTTCGGTGGAAATGATGGTGGAACGGGGGATGATCCCGCCGGTGTTTGTCAGCGCCAACGTGGACGGCGGCGATGAGCACAACGCCATCATACTGGAACAGTATAAAGACAATATCTTCTATATGTAAAGCGAAACCTCCCGGACGAAAGGTTCGGGAGGTTTACATTTTATAGATATTTCTGCATGGTGATACTGCTTTGATAGCTTCCCTCCTTCAATTTGTAGGCGTTTGGAAGTTTGCTGACGGTACGGAAACCGTATTTTTCGTAGAGGTGTTTGCCGCGGTCATTTCCATCGATATATTCCAATTCCAAAATCTCGATTCCTTTGTCTTTGGCAGTTTGAATCATGGCTTCAAACATGGCGGAGCCGATGCCAAGCCCCCAATATTCCCGCAAGAGAGCAATTGCAACCGTAGCACGATGGGCGGATTTTATGCCGGTATTGAGTCGGAGCTCGCAGTTTCCGGCAATTTTGCCGTTCACATAGCAAAGGATGGACAGGGTGGAAGGGGAGGAGTTTACCCGATGGATCCAGGTTTCCTCCTGCTCCACTGTCATATTCCATTCCTCCGGGTAACGAGCAAGGTGATCGGTTTCTCCGCATGCCTGTATGATACAACGGAGCAATTCTTCGGCGTCTTCCGGAGCGGGGCTTTTTAGAATGGCTGAATTGCCGTTTTTTAGTTTGATTGTTTTTGACGCAAATATCATTGAGATACCTTCCTTTCCAAGTGAAAATAATCGGCGATCATAGCGGCAACCCGTTCGGGAGCAAGGTTGGTATTGTTGATTTTCAGGTAGCTGTCAAAGGGAAGAACTTCGCCATCGTAAGAGTTTAGCCGGTACTTTTGGCTGGTGCTTCGCATCTCCGCCTCGCTCTTTTCCAGATTGCGTTTGGATTCTTTGTGCAGGAGGCGGTTTTCGCTTTTGTTTCGAACCAACCTGACGTCAAAATCGGCGCATAGCTCCACCACGTGACAATCTGCTCCGTTATTTCGAAACAGAGCAATCAGATCGGCAATATATACGGCATCGGTTGGATCATCAAAAGCGTACATAAAGGTGAAAATCAACCCGGGATAATCCCCTTTTGCAAACATTTCAAAAACCTTTTGGCGGATCGAATTGCTGAGCTCGAAAAAGGCCTCGCCCCGGGGAGGAAACAATTGACGGGCCAGCTCAATGGACATATGATTGTGAAACAGCCGTAGATCGGTGATTTTCATCAGCTCCTGGCCAACCGTCATTTTACCCACCGCATGGGGACCCAAAATGATAACAAGAGATTTTGACATGATTCTATTCTCCTTTTCAAAAAAACGGTGCAAATCGAAGCATCTCGACTTGCACCGTTCATATCCGTGTATATCTCTGCCTATATGGAGAGATTTAAATTGGAGTACGACAATGCAAGCCCGGCGATACTCGAATGAGTTCGACGTGCTGGATGGTATTGGCAAT
>JAFYNU010000457.1 GCA_017547975.1 Clostridia bacterium | reverse complement strand
CTGCCATATGGTATGTATTTTCTTGATTCAGAGGGGAATACCGATTTATTCGGCCAGGGTCAGTTCGTACTTGGCGGCCAGATCGGTCAGGGTGCCATCGGCGATCAGTTCGTCCATCAGGTCGTTGATCTTGGCGGTCAGATCGGAATCCTTGCGGCAGGCAATGCCGTATTCTTCTTCCGACATGCTGCCGGTATAGGTCAGGTTGGGATAGCTGGTGCCTTCACCGGTCATGGCGTTGGCCATGGTAATGTCGATGATGCAGGCGTCAGCCTTGCCGCTTTCCACAGCCATAACCGCATCAGCCTGGGTGCCGTATTCCACGATTTCCAGACCCGCATCGGTACCGACCTGGTAACCGGCGGAGGAAACTTCGGCGGCAACCGTCTTGCCAGCCAGGGCGGCGGCGTCAACCAGTTCGCCGGCGGCTTCGGCCTTGCAGACGATAACCTGGGCATTGATGACGTAAGCATCGGTAACCGAAGCATTGGCCTTGGCTTCTTCGGTGATGGTCATGCCGTTCCAGACACAGTCAATCTTCTTGGATTCCAGTTCCTGCCACTTGTTGTCCCATTCGATTTCCTTGAATTCAATGTCAAGGTCGAGCTTTTCGCCAACAGCCAGGGCAAATTCGGTATCGAAACCGGTCCATTCACCGTTTTCGTCCTGATAGTTCATGGGTTCGTAGGAGGTGATGCCCACAACCAGCTTGCCTTTTTCTTCGATGTAAGCAAGATCGCCTTCGGCGTCGCTTGCGGCTTCGCCACAGCTTGCGAATACGCAAACCATCATCATGGCGACCAGGAGCAGTGCAAAAATCTTTTTCATAGTGGAGTTTTCCTTTCTCTCATTGGGGTTTTTCCCCTTGTTGCTTTAATATATTATCATTTTATCGCACTAAAGTATATAGGCAATACAACCAATGATTTCGAGCTTCCGCTTCTCCATTTTATCTACTATTTATATATCCCCACCAAAAAAACCGGTACATCCCAGGACGTACCGGTTTGAAATCAGAGGTTTGATCAGATTTCGGGGATTTCGACTTCGACTTCCTTCTTGATGGCGGCAGACTTGACAATGTGGTCGATGATGGCCTGATTGTACAGAATCTGGGAAGAAGGTACCGGGGCGGCGGTGCCGTTCTTGATGGCATCCAGGAAGGAGCGGATCTTGCGGTCGAAGAGACCCATGCCCTTGTTTTCGATGATGGGCAGGACGGTTTCCACCCGCTGACCGGCCACGTCGTGGTAGATGGTCATGGGGCCGCCAACCGAGCCGTTCCAGCAGTCGGTGGAAGGAATGCGCAGAGCAGCCTTCTTACCGAAGATGATGGTGTCACCCGGAGTGTCAACGTGCATAGCCCAGGCTACCCGGAAGTCCAGAATGATGTCGCCTTCCAGACGGACGAAAGCCGCGGCAAAGTCATCTACGTTGAAGCGGTTGGCGTTTTCGGGCAGAGAGTATTCCAGCGACTTGCCGAAGAAGTCGGAGGTGTAACCGGTGACGGTGAGGGGCTTGGGATAACCGATGGCATTCAGGACCATGTCCAGGGAATAGCAACCGATGTCGCCCAGAGCGCCGATACCGGCGGTCTTCTTTTCGATGAAGGTGGAGTTGGGGATACCGCGACGGCGGCCGCCGCCGGTCTGGATGTAGTAGATCTCGCCAAGAACGCCGGCTTCGACGATCTTCTTGATCTGCTGCATATTCGGGTCAAAACGGGGCTGGAAGCCGATGGAAAGAACCTTGCCGCTCTTCTTTTCGGCACGGATGATTTCAACAGCTTCTTCGGTGGTGACGCACATGGGCTTTTCCAGAAGGACGTTAACGCCTCTTTCCAGTGCATCGATGGTGCAGACAGCGTGGGTCATGTTGTAGGTGCAAACGCTGACGGCATCCAGCTCTTCATTTTCCAGCATGGAAAGATGATCGGGGTAGCAACGTACACCCTCAACACCCCATTCTTTGAAGAAGGCTTCTGCCTTACCGGGGATCAGGTCGGCACCGGCAACGATTTCCACGTCCGGCATTCTCTTGTAGCTCTGAATGTGGCTTTCAGCGATCCAACCGGTACCAATGATACCAACCTTCAGCTTCTTGCCCTCGGCTACGACTTCTTCTTTCTTGGTCTGTTCAAACTGATTGAGAACAGCATCTCCGACTGCCATAATGTTTCACTCCTTATCATATTATTTAAGGTATGGGTTCATTCTAAACCATTTTTACATGCTTGTCAATCCCCAAATTACTCAATGGCAAAAAGGAGCATATATGTCGTTATTTCATCCCCCCTCCCTGATTCGGTACAGGGATCTGCCTGTCATTGCCATCACCCTCCCCCTGGAGGTCCGGCTCTGGTCCTATGGGGTTCTGGAGGAATACTTTCCCCATCAAATTTCCTTCCGTACCCGGCGTTATCACATCACCATCGCCGGGGAGAACCTGCTTCTTCGGGTCATGACCCGGGAGGAGGTCCTGATCACCGGCAAAATCGCCTCGGTGGCCACCCGGGAGGTGGAGGAATGACCCTTCGCGGATTTTTGCAGGGCACCCTGGAGGTGCAGGCCGTGGGAAACGTGGAGGTCTTCCTTTCACATGCCGCCCGGGAGGAGCTTTATTTCTCCCTTCCCACCCGATTGGACGATCTGACCCTGCGGTTTTCGGTTTCCCCAAAAAGCTACAAAAAGCTACGCCTTCCCGCCCGCCGGGCAGGCGTGCGGCTGCATCTGCTCCGAAAACGGGGACTCCCCTTTCTGCTCCGCCCGCTTCGCCATCGCTTCGGCCTTTGGGCCGGCCTCTTTGCGGTCTTACTGCTTCTTATCCTATCCACAGCCTTCCTTTGGACGGTGGAGGTGGAGGGGGTCTCCCCTGCCACCTCCTCCCTGATCCGGGAAACCCTTTCGGACCACGGGCTCCGCCCCGGGTCCCTGCAAAACCGCCAGGATGCGGAACATCTGCGGCGGATGCTTCTGATGGAGATCGATTGTCTGGATTTTGCGGCGGTCAATCTCTATGGGTCCCGGGCGGTGGTGGTAGCCACCGAGGCCGCCCCCCTCCCCGAAAGCGAATACCCGGAAATTTCCACTCCCGCCGACCTGGTGGCCTGTAAAGACGGCTACCTTCTGGAAACCCGGATCCACCGGGGCGAACAGCTCATTTTTCCCGGGTCGGCGGTTCGGGCCGGGGAAATCATTGCGTCCCACCTGGTCCACGGCATTGTTCCGGGCACCAAGGAATTCAGCGGTACGGTCCGTTACGAGCATGCCCACGGGGTGGTTTTAGCCCGGACCTACGGACAAATCTCCATGGTTATGCCAAAGGACCTCTTGCAAAAGGTCCATGATGGCAGAGAGTTCACCCAAAATCGATTCTTTTTTGCAGAAAGACCGATATTTTTTTCGTCAGGCTATGGTAATTCTACCCTGGAATGTGATAAAATAGAGGAGAGACTGGATCTTTCGCTTCCGGGCGGCAATCTGCTGCCCATAGCCAGACGGACCGTGACCCATCGGCCCTATCAATTGATACCCGGAACGGTTTCCCGGGAGGAAGCATTGGTGTGTATGGGATCCTATCTCAAAGAGTATCTGGTTTCGTCGGCAACCGACGGGCTTCTGGAGGAATTCCAGGCAACCCTCACCGAGGAGGATAGCCTGTGGCGGCTGGATGCGGAGTATTTTATGACGGAGGATATCGGTAAGGTCGTAACCCTGACCCTTACCCCTTGAAAAATTGTATGGCAATTGCAACCCATTCCATTGAAGTAGAAAGATTAGACGACATCATCGGCCTGTTCGGCAGCTTTGACGAAAACATCCGCCTGGTGGAACAGCACCTGCAGGTGAACGTCACCAACCGGGAAACCCAGATCCGTATCACCGGCGACCTGGAGCAGGTGGCAAAGGCAGCCAAGGTGGTGGAAGGCCTGCTTGGTCTGGTAAAACGGGGCGAAGTGGTGGATAAACAGCGGGTCATGTACCTGATCATGTTGGTTTCCGACGGAGAAGAAGCTAAGATCGACGAGTTAGGAAGCGACGTCATCTGCGTCACCGCCAAGGGCCGCCCGGTGAAGGGCAAGACGGTTGGCCAGAAAAATTACATCAATACCATCAAGAAAAACACCGTCACCCTGGCGGTGGGGCCCGCCGGCACCGGCGAAACCTACCTGGCTGTGGCCATGGCGGTGGGTGCCTTCCGGGACAAGCAGATCAACCGCATCATCCTGACCCGGCCTGCTGTGGAAGCGGGGGAAAAGCTGGGCTTCCTGCCCGGCGATCTGCAAAACAAGGTAGACCCCTATCTGCGTCCCCTCTACGACGCCCTGTTTGACATGTTGGGTGCCGAAACCTATCAGCGCTACCTGGAACGGGGCAACATCGAAGTGGCTCCCCTGGCCTTCATGCGGGGACGTACCCTGGATGATTCCTTCATCATTCTGGACGAGGCCCAGAACACCACCAGTGAGCAAATGAAAATGTTCCTGACCCGCCTGGGCTTCAATTCCCGGGTGGTGGTCACCGGGGACGTGACCCAAACCGACCTGCCCGACGGCAAATCCAGCGGCCTGCGGGAAGCCCTTCGCATCCTGCGGGGCATCGAAGGCATCGGTATTTCGGAGCTTTCCGACAAGGATATCGTCCGCCACGAGCTGGTGGGCCGTATCATCAAGGCCTACGACAATCAGAAAAAGAGGGACTAAAATATGAAAGCACATCGTATCACCATTACCAAGGGAGAACAAAAGCCTCCCTTTTCCTTCATGAAGGTCATTCGCAAATCCATCAAGGCCACCCTGGCCCACCAGGGGGTGGATCTGCCCTGCGCGGTGGACGTATCCCTGGTCAGTGAAGCGGAAATCCAGGTCATCAACGCCGAAAAGCGGGAGATCGATTCGGTCACCGACGTGCTCTCCTTCCCCCAGCTGGACATCGGGCCGGGTCAGGCCCTGTCGGAGGTCTGCGACGACTTCGACCTGGTGGATGGCCGGGTGCTTTTGGGGGACGTGGTGCTTTGCTACCCCAGGGCCCTGAAGCAGGCCATTGAATACGGCCACTCCTTCAAGCGGGAGATCGGTTTCCTGACGGTCCACTCCATCCTGCATCTTTTGGGTTATGATCACATGGAAGAGGAAGAGGAAAAGCAAATGCACGGCCTGACCGAGGAGATTCTTTCCTCCATCGGCCTTGCCCGGGAGGAATAAGCGCATGTTCAGCCTGCTTCCCCAGGAAATCCTGCATACCCCCCGGCTGACCCTGCGGCCCTTCCGAATGGAGGATGCCGAAGCCAACTTCCAAAATTGGGACAGCAACCCCAAGGTTGCCGAATTCATGCTGTGGGATCCCAGCAAAACCGTTGCCGACAGCCGGGAACGCATTGGGGAATTTCTCCGGGACTACACCCCGGAGCAGGGGTTTTACGTTTACGCCATCACCCAGGCGGGTTCGGATGAACCCATCGGGTGTGTGATGTTGGGTTGGATTGATTCCGACCACCATTCCGGAGAGCTGGTCTACATGCTTTCCCCCGCCGCCCAGGGCAAGGGCTACATGACCGAAGCGGTTTCCGCCCTGTTGGATTTTGCCTTCGGCAAATTGGAGCTCAACCGGGTCCAGGCCGATTGCTTCCTTCGAAATCCCGCTTCCGCACGGGTTATGCAGAAGTGCGGCTTGCTTTACGAAGGGATCATGCGGGGTCTGTATCTTGGCAAGGAGGGCTACGAGGATCTCTTCGTTTACGCCATCCTGCGCTCCGATTGGGAATTTAAGAAAGAGAGAGAATCAAAACATGTCTGAAATTAAAAAATGCGGTACCATATCGCTTTTGGGGCGTGCCAACGTGGGCAAGTCCTCCATTATGAACGCCCTTATCGGGGAAAAGGTGGCCATCGTGTCCCCCAAGCCCCAAACCACCCGCAACCGTATCATCGGCATCCTGACCGAGGGGGAAAGCCAGTTTGTCTTCATGGATACCCCGGGTCTCCACGCCCCCAAAAGCAAGCTTGGGGACCGGATGGTGAAAACCGTCTACGAAACCGCCGAGGAGGTGGACGCCGCCCTGCTGGTGGTGGAAGCCAAGGGGGAAGCCCATGTGGGCAAGCCCGAAGCCATGCTCCTCAAGCGCATCCAAGCCCTGGGCATCCCCTGTGTGCTGGCCATCAACAAAATCGACGTCACCGAAAAGCCCGCCATCCTGCCCTGGATCGACGTCTATTCCAAGGCCTTCCCCTTCCAGGCCATCGTGCCGGTATCCGCCAAAACCGGGGACGGTCTTCCCTACCTGACCGAGGAGCTTTCCAAGCTTCTTCCCGAGCTTGAGGAGGGGGACATGCCCATGTTCGACCCGGACGAGCTCACCGACCAGCCCGAGCGGCAGATCGCCGCCGAATTTGTCCGGGAGCGGCTTTTGTGGCACCTGGAAAAGGAAATTCCCCACGGCATCGCCACCATGACCGAAACCTTCGAGGACAAGGGTGACGTCAGCGAGATCGGCGTGGTCATCGTTTGCGAAAAGCAGAGCCACAAGGGCATCGTCATCGGCCGCCACGGCGCCATGCTGAAAACCATCGGCAGCGAAGCCCGGGCGGAAATGGAAAAGCTGTTTGGCTGCCGGGTATTTTTGACCCTGTACGTGCGGGTGAAGGACGACTGGCGCAACAGCGAATTCATGCTTCACGAATTCGGTTATTGATGAATCACCAATAAAGGAGAGGCTTGGGTATGCAATCCACCCACGAAACCTTCACCGGCGTCATCCTGCGGGACACGGTTTACAAGGACGCCGACAAAATACTGACCATTCTGGCCCGGGGCAAGGGCATCATCACCGCCAAAGCCCGGGGTGCCATGAAAACCGGCAGTCCCCTTGCGGTGGGGTGCCAGTGTTTCTGCTACGGAGAATTCACCACCTACGAATACGGCGGCAAGCTCCTGGTGGAAAAGGCCGACGTGATCGATCAGTTTGAAGGGCTTCGTACCGACCTTTCCTCCTTCGCTCTGGCGGGGTACGTGGCGGAGCTCACCGAGCAGTTTGGCGTCACCGACACGCCGGAGGACGAAAGTCTCTATCGGCTGGTGCTCAACACCCTCTACGCCTTGGCCTACAAGCCGGAGATCCGCCGGGACAAGATCAAGGCGGCCTTCGAACTGCGGCTTTGCTCCGACTGCGGCTTCATGCCCGACCTGGATGGATGCATGGTCTGCGGCACCGACGAACCGGTTGAGCCCATCTTCGCCCTGGAATCGGCCCAGATTTTCTGCAAAGCCTGCTTTGACGGGGACGAAGCCACCTTCCCCCTGACCCCAAGGCTTTTGGAAGCCCTGCGGATCGTCACCACCGGGGAGCTGAAAAAGCTGCTTTCCTTCCGCCTCAACGCCGCCGAGGGGGATATTTTCTGCAGACTCTGCGAAGAATACATTCTTTTGCAGATTGATCCCCCGGAAAGTCTGAAATATTACCATTCGGTCAAACTCTGACCTTTTGTGAAACAATTCGAGGAACCTATTCTATGAACCATTCATCGTTATACCATAAATCCCAGTCCCTTTTGGAGCTTCCCAAAATACTGGACATGCTTGCCGCCCGGGCAAGCTCCGACGGGGCCAAGAAGATGGCCCTGAACCTGGCACCGGAGGAATACGCCGAGGACGCCCTCCGGGCCCAAAACATGACCACCGCCGCGGTCAACATTTCCGCTAAGCGGGGGTCCCCCTCCTTCCGGGCGCTCAAGGACGTGGGTCCCGCCCTGGCCCGGGTGGAACTGGGGGGCATTCTTTCCATGCGGGAGCTTTTGGAAATCCGGGGCGTTTTGGGCTGTGCCCGAAGCGTGAAGGATTACTATTTTTCCGACAAGACCACCGAGGAATCCACTCCCCTGGATCACTACTTTGACCTTTTGCGCACCAACCGCTATTTTGAGGACAAGATCGGCAACGCCATCGTCAGCGAAGAGGAAATGTCCGACCATGCCTCCCCGGAGCTTTTCACCATCCGCAAATCCATCGCCGCCGCCAATGCCAAAATCCGGGACGTTCTCAACAAAATGATCACCTCCCCCTCCTACTCCAAGCTCCTGCAGGAAAACATCGTCACCATGCGGGGCGGCCGGTACGTGGTACCGGTGAAAAGCGAGCACCGGGGGGACGTGCCGGGTTTGGTGCACGACATCTCCTCCTCCGGCCAGACGGTGTTCATTGAACCCATGTCGGTGGTGAACGCCAACAACGAAATCCAGACCCTTCTCAGCCGGGAAAAGAAGGAAATTGAGCGGATTCTTTACGAATTATCCAGCGAAGCCGCCGGTTTTTCGGGTGAAATCTCCTCCAACTACCACAACCTGGTATTCCTGGACTTTACCTTTGCCAAAGCCCGGCTTTCCTACGACCTGGAATGCTTCCCCCCCGCCCTGTCGGACGACGGACCCATCGAACTGATCCACGCCCGCCATCCCCTGATCAACGCCGCCAAGGTGGTTGCCATCGACCTGCACATGGGTCGTGATTTTGACACCCTGGTCATCACCGGCCCCAACACCGGCGGTAAAACCGTATCCCTGAAGACCCTGGGACTTTTCAGCCTGATGGGTGCCTGCGGTCTCCATATTCCCGCCAGAGAGGGTTCTCACCTGCGGGTCTTCCGCCAGGTATTTGCCGATATCGGCGACGAGCAGTCCATCGAGCAGTCGCTTTCCACCTTCTCCTCCCACATGACCAACATCACCGAGATCCTGGCCGCCGCCGATGAACGGACCCTGGTGATTTTCGACGAGCTGGGTGCCGGTACCGACCCGGTGGAGGGTGCCGCGTTGGCCATCTCCATCATTGAAGAAAGCCGGAGTTTGGGTGCCATGGTGGCCGCCACCACCCACTACGCCGAGCTGAAGGTTTACGCCATGAAGACCCCCGGGGTGGAAAACGCCTCCTGCGAATTCGACGTTTCCACCCTGCGGCCCACCTACCGTCTCCTGATCGGTATTCCCGGCCGTTCCAATGCCTTTGCCATCGCCGCCCGCATCGGGCTTGCGGAGCACGTGATTTCCCACGCCCGGGATTTGGTTGCCGGGGAAAACGTTCGGTTCGAGGATCTTTTGGACAACCTGGAACGGAACCGCCAGGAAATGGAAAAAGAAAAGGCCCGGGCCATTGAGTACCGTCGGGAAACCGAAGAACTCTCCAAAAAAGCCCGGGAACTGGAAGCCCAATACAGAAAAGAACGGGATCGGATGATGGCGGATGCCAAGGCCGAAGCCCAGCGCATCATTGACGAGACCCAGCGGGAAAGCGGCCGG
>JAFYNU010000456.1 GCA_017547975.1 Clostridia bacterium | reverse complement strand
GCATTATCCGGATCAGGTCAAAGGGTTCGGGGCGGGCAAAACCCCCCATCTCAGCCAACTCTGGTCAGCACCCCTGCAGCGAAGCCATTATAACACAAAAGAAGGTGGTTGTAAATCCCTTAATTTACCGAATCATCGTAAATTCTTTGGTACATTCCCTCGGCCAGCACGGGGGTAAAGGTGGATTTTTCGTAGAAGAAGGTCAGCGGGCTGGTATAAGCGTCCAGAATGGTATTGGCATTGAAATACAGGGTAATACCCCCATCCTGCATGAAGAAGGCCGCCACCGAAGCATCGGTCAGCGAAAGCTTGGAGAAGTAGTCCTCCCCCATGTGCAACGCCAGGTTTTGGTCGCTTTCCAGGGAGGCGATGATCAACTGGGCGGCGCCGGCCAGATTCGGGGTGCCCAAAAGATCGGCCAGGGTCAGAATGGTCTGGTCGGTAATGGAGTAGAATACCGAACGGTATTCGGTGATGGGATCCTTGCCGGGATAGCGAATCTGATAGGTCATCAATACCGAAACGTATTGGGCGGTGGCATGGATGGAGTAATCGCCATACAGGACACCCTTACTGCCGTCTTCGGGCTTGTCCACCGTAGACATGGTGTCCTTGAAATCGTTGGCAACAGACTCGGTTATGGTGTCTAAGAAGAAGTCGGCTTCCTCCATGCCGAGCACCGGGGTATGAATCCCTACGGTGTAGCGGTCGCTGTTATAAAGGGTGCTTTTGGTCTCGTATCCATCGCTGCCCTTATGGGTGGAAACGTAGGCGTAGAGGTCGGCGGTATATACCTTGTCAGAGGTATCCCCTTCTGCAATTTTCAGGCAGGAGCATAGGGAAACCATCAGGCAGAATACCAAAAGCAGAGGTAAAAGACGGGAAAATTTCATGGAAAACCTTCTTTCATCGTCATTTTAGCACGACGTTTGCCTCCCCCATCAGCCGGATCAGACCGGCAAGCAGGGCGTCCGACAGCTCCACGGGGAGCTCGGCAGAGGCGTACTTTTTCTCGGATTCGTCGTAAAAGATCACGGGCGTGGTTCCCGAAAGGTAGGATAGAAGCGAAACGACCCGGTTCAGGTTGTGCCGGTTGGCATCTCCAAACCGCAGGTAAAGCTTACGGGGCTTTTCCCGGGAGGGAGGCGTGCCCACGGGGTTATCCGGAGTCTGGGACGGCGGAGGCGAATCGGGCGTCTGGCGCGGGGCGGCAGGCCGGGGAGCATACCGCTTTTTTTCTGCCAGGGAGGGAGGGGTGGATGCCGGGGCGATCAGGTCGGCAATCAGCTTGGGCTTTTCATCTTCCCGCACCGTCAGCTTGCCAAGGACCGCCACCGCATTGTCTGCCCGGACGTAGATGCCGCACTCCGAAAGGGTACGGGAGAAGCACAGAATCTCCATGCTTCCGTCCATGTCTTCCAGGGTGATATAGGCCATGGCGGAGCCCGATTTGGTGGTTTTGGTTTTGACGGCACCGATAATGCCCGCAATCAGCAGGGTTTCCCCGTCCTGGAAGCGTTTGGAGGTCTCGTAGAGGGCTTCGGAGTCCTCTTCGGCAGGGGCGTACTCCTTTAGGATCTCTCCGATGGAGACGGCACCGGCGCTTTTCAGAGTCTGGGTGTATTCCTGCATAGGATGTCCCGAAAGATAGAGCCCGGTGGTTTCCTTTTCCATGGAAAGCAGGTCGTACCGGGAAAACTCCTGGGTATTCGGGGGGGCGATCAGGTCGCTTTGGGACATAAAGTCTTCCGCACCGAAAAAGCCAAGCTGGCCTTCGGCTACGGTTTTGGCCTGGGTTCCTACCGCATCGGCAATGGGGTCGTACATCAAAAGCATCTGGGACCGGAAGAGGCCAAAGGAATCCATAGCCCCGCTTTTGATCAGGGCTTCGATGGCCCGGCGGTTGATTTCCCGGGGGTACATCCGCTCGATAAAGCTCTGGAAGGAAAGGAAGGGTCCGCCCTCCTCCCGCTCGGCCACCAGCGATTCGATAAATCCGGCACCCACGTTTTTCAGGGCTACCAGACCAAATCGGATGTCGTTTCCCACCACGGTGAAGCCGCCGTAGGAGGAGTTCACGTCGGGGGGCAAAACCTTAATGCCCATCTCTTCGCAGGAGGCAATGTATTCCGAAACCTTGGCGGCATCCCCCAGCACACTGGTGAGAAGGGCCGCCATATATTCCCGGGGATAATGGCATTTCAGGTAGGCTGTCTGGTAGGCCACCACCGCGTAGGCGGAGGCGTGGGCCTTGTTGAAGGCGTAGTTGGCAAACTCCTTGATCTGCTCAAAAAGGTTTGCCGCCACATCCTCCGGGACCCCGTTGGCCAGACATCCCCTGATGCCTTCGGCAGGATTGCCATGGATGAAGTTTTCCTGTTCTTTGACCAGAACGTCCATCTTCTTTTTACCCATGGCCCGGCGTACCAGGTCGGCTCGCCCCAGGGAGTAGCCCGCCAGCACCCGGAAAATTTCCATGACCTGCTCCTGGTAAACGATACAACCGTAGGAAAGGTCCAGAATGTCCTTGAGCAGAGGGTGGGCGTAAGTAACCTCGTCGGGATGCTGCTTATTATAAATGTATTTGGGAATCGATTCCATGGGCCCCGGCCGGTACAGGGCGATGAGTGCGGTAACCTCTTCGATGGACTGGGCCCGCATGGAAACACAGACCGAGGTCATGCCGGCGCTTTCCAGCTGGAAGACGCCAACAGTCTTTCCTTCGGAAAGCATTTTGAAGGTTTCGGGGTCGTCGTCGGGGAGCTTATCCACCGAAAAGTCGGGGGTATGGTGGCGGATGGCCTTTTCGGCGTCCGATATGATGGTCAGGTTGCGAAGCCCCAGAAAGTCCATCTTCAAAAGCCCCAGTTCTTCGATGGTGGTCATGGTGAACTGGGTAACGATGCTTTCGTCGTTGCGGGCCAGGGGAACGAAGTCGCTGGCCGGGGAGGCCGAGATTACCACCCCTGCCGCATGGGTGGAGGCATGACGGGGCATTCCCTCCAAAAGCTCGGCGGTGTCGATGAGCTGACGGATCTTTTCGTCGGCGGCGTACATGCTGGCTAGCTGGGGGGAAGCATCCAGGGCTTTGGCAATGGTCATTTTGGGGTCGAAGGGAATGGACTTAGCCACCGCATCGCATTCGGCATAGGAAATGCCCAGGGCACGGCCCACGTCCCGCACGGCGATGCGGGCCTTCATGGTGCCAAAAGTGATGATCTGCACCACGTGGTCCTTGCCGTATTTTTCGGTGACGTAGTCAATGACCTCCTGCCGCCGCTCGGGGCAGAAGTCCATGTCGATATCGGGCATGCTGATGCGTTCGGGGTTTAGGAAGCGCTCAAAATATAAACGGTATCGGAAGGGGTCGATGGTGGTGATGTTCAGGGCATAAGCCACCAGGCTTCCTGCCGCCGAACCCCGCCCCGGCCCCACCGGGATATCGTGGGTTTTCGCAAAATGAATGAAATCGTGGGTGATCAGGAAGTAATCTACAAAGCCCATGTCCCGAATGACCCCCAGCTCGTATTCCAACTGGGTGCGGTGTTCTTCGGTAACAGGGTCGTAGATACGCTCCAGTCCCGCAAGACAGAGCTTGCGGAGATAGGTAAAGGCGTCGGTCTCCCCTTCAGGCAGGGGGAAAACCGGCAGGTGGTACTTGCCGAATTCGAACTCCACCTGGCAACGCTGGGCAATTTTTTCGGTATTGTCGGCCGCCTCCGGAAGATTGGGGAAGAGCGAGCGCATTTCTTCGGTGGATTTGATATAAAATTCCGCTGGTTCCAGCTTCATCCGGTTGGGCTCATCCACCGTCTTGTTGGTCTGGATGCACATCAGAACGTCCTGGGCAAAGCTGTCTTCCTTTGTTAAATAGTGGGCGTCGTTGGTGACCACCAGGGGAATCCCGGTCTCGGCATGGAGGCGCAAAAGTCCCTGATTGGCGGTAGCCTGTTCGGGCAGGGTATGATCCTGAATTTCCAGGAAGAAGTTGCCTTCTCCGAAAATCTCCAGCATACGAAGGGTATATTCCTTGGCCCCGTCGTAGTCGTTTGCCAGGATCCGGCGGGGAATGGCGCCGGCAATGCAGGCCGAAAGGGCGATAAGACCCTCGTGGTGTGCGGCCAGAAGGTCCATATCTACACGGGGCTTGTTGTAAAAGCCCTCCACGTAGGCGGCGGAAACCAGCTTCATCAGGTTTTTGTAGCCGGTTTGGTTCTCGCACAAAAGAATCAGGTGATAGGCTTCGTAATCCCGGTCGTAGGTTTTGTCAAACCGGGTGCGGGGAGCCACGTAGACCTCACAGCCGATGATGGGTTTGATCCCGGCAGCCTTTGCCGCCCGGTAAAATTCGATGACGCCGAACATGCTGCCATGGTCGGTAATGGCAACGGCGCTTTGGCCAAGAGATTTGACCCGCTCCATGAGTTTGGATATTTTGCAGGCGCCATCCAACAGACTATATTCGGTATGAACGTGCAGATGCACAAAGCTTTCGCCCATTTTGCGGCGCCTCCTTTCCGAAGAAAACCGAATAAAATTTCGGAATCTTTGCTTCTTCTATTTTATAATAAAAGAGAAGAGGTGTCAATCGAAAAGAGGGAATTTAGAGGGGAAATTTATGGATGGTTGTGCAGATTCTCCCGAAGAAAAGAAATGACACAACTGCTTTTGTTGAAAATTTTCCGAACTTTTGAAAAAGAAATGCTTGACATTTATAGGGGGTTGTGGTATGATATATGTGTCCCTGTGTGGGCAAATTGCGATGAAGCGAAAGGTTGCTCGCGGAAGCGAGGTTTTTTCGTGGAGTATGTCCGGACTGTTAATCAGTCGTGAATCGGGCGGTTGGGAAATTGGCGATGGCATGCCCTTATTGCGTGCTCTCAGCGTTCGCGGATACGGCTTCGCGTTTTGACGAAGCACGTCCGCTGGTTTCCTCTTACCGTAACCGGATTGCTGATTGAAAACCAACGGCAATGCGGTTAAAATTTTGTAAGAGGATAAAACACGCGGGAGAGCGTACAAGATAATGTGGCTGCCGGAAAGAGAAACCACAACATAAGGTATCTTTCAAAACGCGTTTCCCTCCGGAACCCACCAAAACACATCGAAAGGTGAAAATCAGGAGGAAAACATGGCACAGGATAAGATCAGAATTCGTCTGAAGGCTTACGATCATCAGCTGGCAGATCAGTCTGCTGAACGCATCGTAGAAACCGCAAAGCGCACCGGAGCCGAAATCGTCGGCCCCATCCCCCTTCCCACTAAGAAGGAAGTCGTCACCATTCTGCGCGCTGTTCATAAGTACAAGGACAGCCGTGAACAGTTTGAAAGACGCACCCACAAAAGACTCATCGACATATTAAAGCCCACCGCCAAAACGATGGAAGCTCTCACAACCCTGGATCTTCCCGCCGGCGTGGAAATTGAAATAAAGCTTTAATTGTAAAATCGGCCAAGAGCCGACGGTCAAGTTGGCAAAATGCCAACCAATAGCTGAAAGGAGAAAAAACACATGCTTAACAAAGCGATCATCGGAAAAAAGGTCGGTATGACCCAGATCTTCGATGAAAACGGAAAGGTCATTCCCGTAACCGTTATTGAAGCCGGCCCCTGCGTGGTCCTGCAGAAGAAGACGGTTGAAAAGGAAGGCTACAATGCCGTACAGGTAGGGTTCGACTCCGTCGAGGAGAGAAAGCTCAACAAGCCGGAACTCGGTCACATCAAGAAGGCCGGTGTTGCCCCGGTAAAGGTCCTCAAGGAGTTCAAGCTTGAGAATGCTGCTGAAATGAACGTCGGCGACGTCATCAAGGCAGACGTATTCGCCGAAGGCGACCGCGTGGACGTCGTCGGTATTTCCAAGGGTAAAGGTTACGCCGGTGTCGTCAAGAGATGGGGCCAGGCGGTTCAGACCCATACTCACGGTGTAGGCCCTGTACACAGAAGCCCCGGTTCCATGGGCGCTTCCACCGACCCCTCCAGAGTTATGCCTGGCAAGAAGCTGGCCGGACACATGGGCGTTGAACAGGTCACTGTACAGAACCTGGTCGTCGTGAAGGTTGATGCTGAGAAGAATCTTCTCGCAGTGCGCGGCGCGATCCCCGGACCTAAGGGCGGCGCAGTGGTCATCAAGAACACCACCCGCGTTTGATTCGAGGACGAGGAGGAAATAAAATGGCTAAGATTGATATCTTTGATATGACCGGCAAGGTTGTCGGCGAAACCGAACTCAACGATGCGATTTTCGGCATCGAACCCAATATGTCTGCTGTGCACAGCGTAGTCGTGAACTACCTGGCTAACCAGAGACAGGGTACTCAGTCGGCCCTCACCAGAGCTGAGGTTTCCGGCGGTGGCCGTAAGCCCTGGCGTCAGAAGGGTACCGGACGCGCCCGTCAGGGTTCCATCCGCGCTCCCCAGTGGCACCACGGTGGTGTGGCTTTTGCCCCCAAGCCCAGAGAATACAGATACAGCATCAATAAGAAGATCCGCCGCCTGGCTCTCAAGTCGGTTCTCTCCGACAAGGCCGCTGAAGGCAAGATCATTCTGGTTGATTCCATCCAGGCCGAAGAATACAAGACTTCTGTGATCGCCAAGTTCCTCAAGGCGGTCAAGGCCGAAGGCAAGATCATGCTCGCGTATGCCGGCGAAAACGACAAGCTCTACCGCAGCGCCCGTAACATTGAAAAGGTCAATCCCACCGATGTGACCCTGATCAATACCTACAAGGTTCTCGGCAGCGACTACCTCGTTCTGGACCAGGCAGCCCTCGCGAAGCTCGAGGAGGTATTTGCATGAACAAGTACGACATCATTAAGAAGCCCATCATCACCGAAAAGTCCACCGCTGGCATCATGGAACGTAGATACACCTTCGAAGTAGCCAAGGAAGCTACCAAGATCGATATCAAGAACGCCTGCGAAGAAATTTTCGGCATCAAGGTTAAGAGCGTCAACACCATCAACGTCAAGGGCAAGGAAAAGAGAATGGGTATCCACACCGGTTTCCGTCCTGACTGGAAAAAGGCTATTGTCACCATCACCGAAGATTCCAAGACCATCGAATTCTTCGATAGCATGATGTAAGACGGAAGGAGAGAGAAAAAATGGCTATTAAGGTTTATAATCCGACAACTCCGTC
>JAFYNU010000455.1 GCA_017547975.1 Clostridia bacterium | reverse complement strand
GGGATCATCAAGGGATACTTCGCTTCGAAGGGGGGCTATTTTACGCAGGTACATCAGAATCTCATTGGAGATACAGCGGGAGGCGTAGGTGGCAAGCTTGATGTTTTTGTCGGGACGAAAGGTATGGATCGCTTTGATCAAACCGATGGTGCCAATGGAAACCAGGTCTTCCAGCGGGGTACCGCTGGATTCATATTTCCGGGCAAGATATACCACGAGCCGCAGATTACGCTCAATCAGGATCTCCTTGACCTTTGGATCGGGGTAATCTTCCAGCAATTTCGCCTCCTCCTCAGCCGTTAGGGGAGGGGGCATACTGCGGCCGTTGCCGATATAATAGAGAGATTGGGCTGGGGTGAAAAACGGGCGAAGCTTGTGCCAAAGGATTAGAAAAAATAGAATCATAAATACCTCCAAAATCAGAGTCCGATTACGCCGTCAATGCCCTCCCCGGGAGAAATCGTCCCCTCGGAAAGGGCAATCGTGGAAGGGGAAAAGCGTGGGTTCTTGCCTTGCTTCAAATAGGAGCGAAAGGTCAGAAGAAGCATACTGCCGCTTGCGGTGGTGATGGGTAACAGGCTAAAACGATGAGAGCTTTGGGAAAGAAGGGCAAGGGCTTCAACAGGGGAATGGGAAATGAGAATTTGATATTCACTTTCGGAAAAATAGCCTCGCAAGGAGGCTTTTTCCACCACGGGAATAGGGTTGTTTCGGATGGGATCATAAAGCTGAGAACCGGTATCTACAAGAAGGGAAAGAGGGAATTCCGAAGAACCGTTTTGAAGGGTGATTTGCCGGATGGCGGCTTCGGTGGGAGGAAGAAGTAACCTGAAAAAGCGCAGGATCACGTAGTAGAGCAGGGCGGAAATGACTGCCGCGGTACGGAGTGTGGCGGGGAGGTATACGCCGTGGGACAGGGTGAGAAAAGAAGAGGAATGGGAGAGCAAGGTTAATGCGGAAACAATGCCTCCAAATAGCAGGGACAGAAGAATGAAAAGAACCCCGGCACGGATGGTTCGCTTATGAAACCCGGTGGCAAGGAAAACGAAAAGAAAGGCGAAGGCAAAGCGAAGGGGAAGTATGTAGAGCGGGGCATACGCGGGAAGAAGCGCAAAGAGAGAATAAAGAGATGACAAAAAAGCGGATAGAAGAACTCGTATCCTTCGGAAGGAAAGACGGGTCAAAAGCAGGGCAGCCAGAAGAAGAAAGTAGTTGATAACGGTGTTCAAAAACAAGGTGTCATCTGCATAGATGAAGTAGGTCATAAAGCCTCCTTTCACAAATAGAATAGCACATGATGGGAGAAAAAAGCGTCTGAAAAGGGGATCAAGGTAAAAAATCAAGAAAGTTGCACAAAAACCCTTGGCCGAATTGCAATAAAACGCCAATTTTGCAAGTTTTACAAAATAAAGCTTGACAATGAACCAAATATTATGGCATAATAGTTATTGTTGAACGCTAAGGGTATTTATGTGGCGGAGGGATTGCTTGTATGAGTCAGGAACGCATGGAAGCATATAACGATGCCGCAGAAAACGAAGCCCTGTTGGTAGCTGCACAGGGTGCGGGTGAGTCGGCCGCAGAGGCTGAAGCCGAGCTGGTGCGGCGGTATCTTCCCTTGGTGCGATCCCTGTCCAGACCGCTTTATTTGTGGGGATGGGAAAGCGAGGATTTTATCCAGGAGGGAACTTTAGGACTGATCAAAGCCATTCGCAGTTATCGTAGCGAGCGGGAGACACCCTTTGGAGCTTATGCAAAGGTGTGTGTTCTGCACGAGCTGAATCGGGCACTGCAAAGCAATCTTCGTAAGAAGGACATTCCCCGGGAAGGGGTAATGCCCCTTGAAAGCGTGGATGAATGGGTAGAAGCAACCGGATCCCTGGGCGTGGAAGAGGCTGTAATTTCCAAGGTGGAAGTGACGCATCTGGTGGAGGAAATCCAAAAGGCTCTTTCTCCGCTGGAAAAGAAGGTTCTTTCCGCCTACCTGGAAGGGTTGAGCTTTGATGAAATGGCAGAAGCCATTTCGGTTCCCAAAAAGGCGGTCAACAACGCCATGTATCGAATCCGTGCAAAATCGGAAAAGGTACGGGCGAAACTGAATCAGGCATAAACGGAAAATCCGTTATGCATATATTATCATAGGGCCTTGGCAGAGCAATCCCGCGGAAGACGAAGCGTGCTTTCGCATCTGACATCGGGTTTGACCCGTTGGGGCTACAAAAAGAGAGAGGTTTACCACATGTACCAGGACAAGACACTCAAATGCAAGGAATGCGGCGCTGAATTCGTTTTCACCGCTGGTGAACAGGAATTCTACGCAGAACGCGGCTTCCAGAACGAGCCCCAGAGATGCAAGGAATGCAGAGCTAAGCGCAAGGACGCTACCCGTGGTCCCCGCGAATACTTCACCGCTACCTGCGCCGCTTGCGGCAAGGAAGCTAAGGTTCCCTTCGAACCCAAGACCGATCGCCCGGTTTACTGCAGCGAATGCTTCGCCAAGATGAAGGAACAGGGCTAATTTAGCTAACTGAACTGAACATCGTCCCCCCTGCCTTTCGAGGCAGGGGGTTTTTCTATTTTCCCGTAGGATTTCGTTTGTCGAATGATTGACAAACAGACCCTCAAGTGGTATAATAAAACGGTAAAGGAGCCAAAGAACGGAAAAATCTTCGTTTCATGGCATATATGTGAAAGGAGTCTACTGTTTTGAACTACACAAGCGAAGTTGAAAGAATGTGTTGTGTCGCCAAGGGCGCAAATCACGGTCCCGCTCCGATTCCCGAAGAGGGCAGATGGGTTAAGGTTACCCAGGTAAGCGACGTATCCGGTCTGACCCACGGTATCGGTTGGTGCGCTCCCCAGCAGGGTTGCTGCAAGCTGACCCTCAACGTTAAGGAAGGCATCATTGAAGAAGCTCTGGTGGAAACCCTGGGCTGCAGTGGTATGACCCACTCCGCCTCCATGGCCTCCGAAATTCTTCCGGGCAAGACCATCCTGGAAGCCCTGAACACCGACCTCGTATGCGACGCCATTAACGTTGCTATGAGAGAGCTGTTCCAGCAGATCGTTTACGGCCGCACCCAGACCGCCTTCTCCGAAGATGGTCTGCCTGTAGGCGCCAGCCTGGAAGACCTTGGTAAGGGTCTGAGAAGCCAGGTCGGTACCAGCTTCGGCACCAAGGCCAAGGGCCCCAGATACCTGGAAATCGCCGAAGGTTACGTAACCCGCATCGCTCTTGACGAAGAAGGCCAGACCATTGGTTACGAATTCGTACACCTTGGAAAGGTCATGGAAGCTTACAAGAAGGGCACCGACGCCAACGAAGCCATCAAGGCTGCCACCGGCACCTACGGCCGCTTCAAGGATGCTTTCAAGTACATCGACCCGAGAAAAGAATAAGAGAGGAGGCAACAACGAATGGCACTGTTTGAGAACTACGAAAGAAGAATTGACAAAATTAATGCTGTTCTGGCTGAATACGGCATTTCCAGCGTGGAAGAATGCGCTGAAATCTGCAAGTCTGTCGGCATTGACCCCTACACCATCGTGAAGGAAACCCAGCCCATCGCATTCGAAAATGCTTGCTGGAGCTACACCGTTGGTGCCGCTATCACCATCAAGAAGGGCGTTAAGACCGCTGCTGAAGCCGCTGAAGCCGTTGGTATCGGCCTGCAGGCTTTCTGCATCCCCGGTTCCGTTGCCGAAAGCCGCAAGGTTGGTCTCGGCCATGGTAACCTGGGCGCTATGATCCTTTCCGAGGAAACCAAGTGCTTTGCCTTCCTGGCTGGCCACGAATCCTTTGCC
>JAFYNU010000454.1 GCA_017547975.1 Clostridia bacterium | reverse complement strand
GCCGCGGCCGACGGCGCGCTCGACGTGCTCATCGCCCTGCACGGACATGGTTCGGACCGTACGCAGTTCGCCACGCAGGATCGCGGCGAATGCAAGTCCACGCGCGAAATCGCCGCCGAGCGCGGGATGCTCTTCGTCTCGCCCGACTACCGCGCCAAGACCTCGTGGATGGGGCCGGCGGCGGAGTCGGACATGCTCGACCTCATCGCGCTTCTGAAGCGCCAGCGTGGCGTGCGGCGCATCTTCCTCTGCGGCGGCTCGATGGGCGGCACGGGAACGCTCACCTTCGCGGCGCGCCATCCGGAACTGCTTTCTGGCATCGTGGCGTTCAATCCGCTCGCCGACCATCTCTCCTACACGAAATTCCAGGACGCCATTGCCGCCTCCTTCGGTGCTACCGTGGAATCCCGGAATCACTACCCTGCCTGGGAGTACAAAAAGGACTCGATTTTGCGGGACACCATGACCCGGGTTTACACCGAGCTCACCGGAAAGACCCCGGTAATCGAAGCCATCCATGCCGGGTTGGAGTGCGGACTTTTCGCCGAAAAGCTCCCGGGATTGGACGCCGTCTCCATCGGTCCCGAAATGTACGACATCCACACCCCAAGAGAACGGCTTTCGATTTCCTCTTCGGTACGGACCTACCAATTCGTCAAGGCCATTTTGGCGGCCTTGTAAAACAAAATTTACCGCTAAAGAGAAATATTCCCGGCTTCATGTATGGCCGGCGAGCAGGCGGCGCATACTACCCTTGCACAAAGAAACTCTGTGTATTATTTGTAGAAAGGGTATGGAAAACCAGATATGAAGAAACCTTTGGCCATTCTTTGCGTGGCAATTCTGCTGTGCACCCTGGCCGCCTGCGGTCGAAACGGCGTGGTGGAGGATACCGAAACCGAATCCCAGACCACCACCCTGCCCCAGACCCAAACCGAACCCGCCCCGTCCACCACTCCCGTTCCCGAAAGCGAGACCCAGTCGGAAACCATGAGCGAAACCGAAACGGCCACCGAGACCGAAACCGAAACCGATTCCGGCAGCCTGATGACCGATTTTGCTGAGTTTTTCGACATGACCCGGGACGAAATCATGGGGAAACGGGGAGAAAGCGAAAACACCACCGCCCCGGCAGATGACAACAACCTCTACTACACCGACCGCTATGCCGGTTATGAGGGTCAGGCGGGCTACGCCTTCGGAGATGACGGCACGCTTTCGGATATTTCCCTGACTTTCCCGGATGGGGTCACCCTGGAGGACGTAACCGAAGCCCTGGAGGGTCTCCACGGCTCTGCCATCGACCAGAACGGGGTCTCCACCTGGCATAAGGACGGCATCACCTACCAGATGCTCCAGGAAAACGGCAAGCTGGTTCTGCGGGTCACCCGCCAGGAAAACGCCCAATCGGACGTCACCACAACCACAAAGGAATAAAAAGGACTCCCATAAACCAAATTTGGTTTATGGGAGCTTTTTTGTTATTCTTCCTCTTCCGTCAGAATCCGGCTGACCCGGTAAACCGTGGAGGATTTTTTACCGACCTTTTTGGCATAGAGCACACAAATCAAGACTCCCAGGGTTGCCCCCAGAACGGCCATCGCTACCCCCACCAGAACCATATCCAGAAGGTATTTCCCAATGGCGTAGCCCAGGGTCATCAGGGCAATCGGCAGAAGGAATACCAAAAACGCCGCCGGGATGATACTGCTTTCGGGGGCATGGATCTCCACCCGGTCTCCCACCAGGGCGCCGATATCGTTTTCGGCCTCCATCAGCCGTCCCTTATTTTTCCGGGAACAACCGGCGCAGGCTTCGCAGTCGTGACCGCAGGCCTCGTCTGCCAGACATACCCGGCAAAGCTTCCCGGATACCTGGTCCACAATTCCATACAACGTCATAAGGAACTCCTTTCCGCGGCCTTGATGCCGTCCACCGCCGCACTGAGAATACCGCCGGCATAACCGGCTCCCTCCCCGCAGGGGTAAACCCCCAGAAGGGACACCGACGTCATATCCTCCCCACGGGTGATGCGTACCGGCGAGGACGTTCGGGTTTCGGGGGCGGTGAACAGGGCGTCGGCGGCATCGTATCCCTTGATCTTTCTTCCAAATTCTGCCATGGCACCAAGCAATGCCCGCTTCATATCCCCGGGCAGGAAACTACCCAGATCGGCACCCCTGGTTCCGGCGGGATAGGTGGGTGTCACCCGTCCGAATTTTTGGGTTACACGGCCTTCGGCAAAATCCCCCAGGGTCTGCACCGGGGCACCGTAATTGCTGCCCCCTGCCCGGAAAGCCGCCTGCTCCAGTTCCCGCTGGAGTTCAATTCCTGCCAGGGCATCCCCGCCGGTGACACTCACCGGCATCACCAGGGCGGCATTGGAATTCCGGCCGCTTCGGGCGTATTCGCTCATGCCGTTGGTAACCACACCGCCAAACTCGCTTGCGGCGGCTACCACCGTACCGCCGGGACACATGCAGAAGGAGAAGGTGTTGTATTCTTTGGAAATCAGGCGATATTCGGCACTTCCCAGCTTGGGATGGCCTGCATAATCGCCGTACATGGCCTTATCGATATCCTCCCGGAGGTGCTCCACCCGCACCCCCATGGCAAACCCCTTGGGTTCCATGGACAGAATGGGTGCCAGGGCATGAAAGGTATCCCGGGCGCTATGACCGCAGGCAAGAATCACCCGGTCGGTTTCCAATCGGCCTTGGTCGGTCAGAGCCGCCGTTACCCGCCCCTGCCGGCTTTCCAGTCCTGTGAGGGTATGGTGGAAGCGGATTTCGCCGCCCAGGGCTTCGATGCGGGCCCGAATGGCCTTCATCATACCATAGAGCTTGTCGGTGCCCACGTGGGGATGAGCCAAGCGGGCAATTTCGGGAAGCTCGGCAAATTCCGCCATACGTCCCAGCACGTAATCGCACCGGGGATCTCCCACCCGGGTAAACAGCTTGCCGTCCGAGAAGGTACCGGCGCCCCCTTCCCCAAACTGAATGTTGGTTTCGGGATCCAGCACACCGGTTTTGTTGAAGGCATCCACCTTCTTCCGGCGTTCCTCCACGTCTCCCCCCCGTTCCAAAACCAGAGGTTTGAAGCCGCGTTCCGCAAGCATCAGAGCCGCAAAGGCGCCCGCAGGGCCAAAGCCCACCACCACCGGGCGGCTCTTTCCCGCAGGGTCTCCAAAGACCCGATCGGGGTCATACTCCGAAGCACGCTTGAAATGGATCCCCTTCCGGGTGAGCTTTTGGGCAATCCTTTCCTCATCCGGGGTATCCACCGCCACCGTGTAGGAAAAACGGATCTGCTTCTTTCGGGCATCCACCGCCCGTTTGTAGATCCAGGCTTTTTCGTAGGAAGTGCGCAAGCCGCAGCGGGTCAACGCTGCGGCAATGGCTGTTTTTTCGTTTTCTTCCATCGGCAATTCAATGTCGCTGATATATAGCATTGGTTTTAATCCTTTTCTTTGGAAAGTTCCATGGTCACCTTGT
>JAFYNU010000453.1 GCA_017547975.1 Clostridia bacterium | reverse complement strand
GCTTCTTGTCACCGGCATTCTTTCGGGACCCATCGATTTGGGCATCAACGCCCTTTATGGGATCTACTACAAGGCGGCGGTGGGCATTATGTCCCTGTTTGTGTGATATGAGTGAATTGAATTATAAGCTGGAGTCCTTCGAAGGGCCCCTGGACCTGCTGCTCTATCTCATCAATCGCAACAAGGTGGATATCCGGGATATCCCCATTGCGGAGATTTTGCGGCAATATATGGAATATATGCCCATCATCCGGGAGCAAAACCTGGATAACGTCACCGAATTTACCGTGATGGCGTCGGCATTGATCTACATCAAATCCCGGATGCTTTTGCCAAAACCGGAGGAGGAAGAAGAGGAAGACCCCCGAAAGGCCCTGGCGGATGCCCTGATCGAATACAAAAAGATCAAGGAAGCGGCGAAATTTTTTGCCCTTCGCCTGCCGGATGGACAGCTTTCCATTACCAAGCGGCCGGAGGAATTGGCGAAAAACCAGAAACAGCGGGTGGATTATCACCACGAGCCGGAGGATCTTCTGCGGGCCATGCAGGTTATGTTCCAGCGGGAAGAGCTTCGGAAACCTCCCAAAAAGGAGGCCTTTGCCGGAATCCTGAAACAGGAGGTCATTTCGGTGGAGGAAAAAAGCGAATATATTGTGTCCCTTCTTCAAAGAATAGGGGAAATTGATATTTCCTCCCTGTTTTACCGGGAACGGGACAAGCGGCACGCCGTGGCGGCATTTCTGGCGGTTCTCGACCTGATCCGGGATGGGGTTGCCCTTCTGGAGGAGGGAAAGGCCGACGGTGCCACGCTCCGGCTTTGCGCCGCCATTGTGAAATAAGGGAAAAGGGGGAAACGCATGAATACCGAAAAAACCCTGGTGCAAACCAAGGCAGCCATCGAGGCCATTCTCTTTGCCGCCGGCGACCCGGTGCACATTCTGAAAATTGCGGAGGTGCTGGGGGAAACCCGCCAGTCGGTGGAAGCCATCCTGCACATAATGAAGGAAGAATACGACGCCGACGAAAACCGGGGCATCAAGCTCATCATCATGGATGACAAGACCCAGCTTTGCTCCAAGCCCCAGTTTGGCGAAAAGGTGCTGGCGGTTTTGGAACAACGCCGGTCGCCAACCCTGTCTCCCACCGCACTGGAGGTGCTTTCGGTGGTGGCCTACCGCCAGCCGGTAACCCGCGGTGTCATCGAACAGATCCGCGGTGTGGACAGCGCCTACACCCTGACCAACCTTTTGGAAAAGGGCATTCTGGAAGAATGCGGCCGTCTGGACGTCCCCGGCCGTCCCATCCTCTACCGCACCAGCGAATCCTTCCTGCGGATTTTCGGTCTGACCTCCCTGAAGGATCTGCCCCCTCTGCCCGACGAAATGGAGGACGCCCAGATCACCATGCTGGAAGGTTTGGAACAGGTGGTTGAGGAAGCATGAAAATCCTCGGATTGATTCTGCTTTCCCTCCTGGCGTTTGTGGTACTGCTTCTCCTTCTGGTGCTCTTCGTCCCCATCCGGGGCTACGGGGAGTATCGGAACAAGGTTTTTGGTCTCAAGGTGAAGTTCCTTTGCTTCCATTACACCATTCTGCCCCAAAAGAAGAAGAAAAAGACCAAGCCCAAGAAGCCCAAAAAGGAAAAAAAGAAGAAAAAAACCGACCCGGATCCCAGCAAGAAGGCCAAAAAGAAAAAGAAGAAAAAGCTGGACCTGGGTGCCGTCAAGCAGGTGCTGGTTAAGCATCTGCCCCCCATCCTGCGGGTGTTCCGGATTCCCTCTCTCCACCTCCGGTGGGACGTGCATGCCGAGGAGGCGGCGAAAACCGCCATCACCTACGGTGCCGCCTGCTCCGCCATCGGCGGTATGCTTTCCATCATGGATCGCTATTCCCGCTATTTCGGCAAGGCGGTGGTGGATATTTTCCCGGACTTCGATGGGGAAGGCCGGGGAATCGAAGGGGATATCACCCTGTCCCTGCGGCTGGGTCCCCTGATCTGGCGGGGAATCCTTTTGTTCATCGATCTGATCCGCTATAAAATCCTGTAAACAATCACCTTACCAAAGAAAGAAGGCTACAATATGGAACAAACCGGCAACAAAAACGGCAAGATCAACGCCCTTATGGAAGCAACCCTGAATAAACTCAGCCAAATGGTGGATACCGAAACCGTCATTGGCGAACCCATGGTCGTTTCCCCCAAGCTGACCCTGATCCCCATTTCCAAGACCTCCTTCGGCTTTGCCTCCGGCGGCAGTGATTTTTCCAAAAAGGACAACCCCCACATCCACTTTGGCGGCGGCAGCGGCGCCGGCGTGACGGTGACCCCCCTGGGATTCCTTTCCATCGCCAATGAAACCGAAGTCACCTACATTCCCCTGGCTCCCGGCAATGCCGCAAGCCCGGTGGAGGGTATCATTGCGGGTCTTCCCGACATGATGGAAAAATTTAAGGATATG
>JAFYNU010000452.1 GCA_017547975.1 Clostridia bacterium | reverse complement strand
GGGTACGGATCGCCCTGGACAAAAAGATATCCACCGACCAGGTGGATCTGCTTCTCGACGTGGTGGAAAAATACAAAACCAAGGTCAGCTTCAGCACCTTCACCCTGGAGCGGATCGAAGCGATCCAGAAGCGGATGCCGGAGGCGGCCTTTGACTACGATGTGAATCTGGAGGAAAAGGATCTGCAGGAGGTGTGCCGCCGGGTTGCTCCGGAACGGCTGACGGTATGGATGTATCTGGATAAGCCGAACTTCGCCTGGCTTGCCCAAAAGGCCAAGGTGTCCCCCGAACGCTTTGCCATGGTGAAGCGCTACGCCCGGGTGGGCATTGCCAACGTGAATAACCCCTTGGACGTGAAGGAAGCCCTGGATTATGCACCCGACGTGGTGGAAGTATAAAAATCAGACGAATAAAAATGATCCTCTGCAAAAAACAGGACGTTACTCCTGCTTTTTGCAGAGGATCTGTATTTTTCTCAAAGCTTATACCTGTGGAACTCCCGATATTTGAGCGGGGGGTGGCCGATCTTTCGCTTGAAGCAGTCGGAAAAATAGCTTTGGGACTGAAATCCGCAGAGAAGGGCGATTTCAATGATGGGAAGGTCGGTGTTGCGCAATAGCGCACAGGCGTTGGATAGCTTGACCCTCAAAAGGTATTCGTTGGGCGAAGACTGCCCCGCACTCTTGAAAAGGCGGTAGAGGTGGGTCTGGCTGATATTGCAATGCTCGGCGATTCGGCTAACCGAAAGATCGTCGAAGTAGTTTTGGTGAATGAATCGTTGCGCCCGGGACAAGATGGATTCATCGCTTTCGCTTTGTTTTTCCAAATAGAGGACGTCGCGAAGAAGGGAAACCAGACGGGCGGAGGCTGAAAGGGTATCAAACCGGTCGGGGGAATGGAACAGGTCGCAGATGGCCGAAAAATCGGCCCCGAAGGAATGTCCCTCCGGTGTATGCAAAAAGCCCGGTATCTGCTCCAGAAAAAACGAAAGTCCGGGATCATCGGCGGCAAAATGGATGTAGTGAGTCTTGAAATGAAGATAGCTGCAACGCACGTCCCCGGGCCGGGCGAAAAGGATGCAGTTTTTTTGGATGGGGTACTCGGTATCATTCAAAACCGAAATCCCGGAGGATTCGCAAAACAGCTCCAGTTCGTAGGAATTCACGTTGCGGGGTTTGGTTTTTTTCACGCTGGGAAAGTTGACCCTGCTGTCGAAATAACCACAGCCCAGAATGGTGGGGGAAGAAAACATGGGATTCTCCTTGTATGGTAGGATATCAAAAAAAGATGGTAGCATTTTGAAAATGGCCGGATATGGATGTGGTACAATGAGAGTATATCGAAAAACAGAAATCTTGTCAACAAGGAGAAAACAGCATGGAAAGATTGCAAAAAATCGGTCGGATTATCCCGGTGAATTCCCGGGATGTGACCGATTCCGGTATGGGACTTGGCATGGAAAAGCTGGATCGGGATGCATTTGATCCCGAAAAGGTGTACGATAAGGTTGCGGCCCTGGGGGTGAAGTGGATCCGTCTGCAATCGGGATGGCAGAAAACCGAAAAACAGGAGGGGGTTTACGATTTCGCATGGCTGGACAGCCAGGTGGATAACCTGCTTTTGCGGGGGCTCAAGCCCTGGCTTTGCCTGTGCTACGGCAATCTCCTCTACGATGAACTTGCCACAAAGTACCAGGGGGCGGTGGGATGTCCTCCCATCCGTACCGAAAGAGCGTACGCCGCCTGGCTCAAATACGTGGAAGCCACAGTGAAGCATTTTACGGGCCGCATTGAATACTATGAAATCTGGAATGAGGCAGAGGGAGATTGGACCTGGAGACCCAAACCCACTCCAAAGGAGTATGTGGATTTCTGCCTGAAAACCGGAAACGTAATCCGAAAAGCCGATGAAAAAGCAAAGATCATGACCGGATCTCATTTTCAGGACTCGTTGGAATTTTTCAACGAAGAATTTGCCAGCGGTACCCTTGAAATTTCGGATGCGGTGACCTATCACTCTTACAATTATGATGAGACTTTGTCCATGCAGCGGGTCAAGGCTTTGAAAGCCTTGATTAAACATTACGGCGGAAAGGCGGAAGTGGTACAGGGGGAGTCGGGATCCCAATCGAAATCCGGTGGGAACGGAGCCCTGGCATGGGTCAGAACCAACCAGAATATGCAGACTAAGCAAATTCTGCGGCATACAGTGGGGGATTTGTTGGCGGGAGTAAAATTTACTTCACTATTTTCCTGTGTAGACATGGCAGAAAACCTGGATGCTAAAGAAGGGGAGCCCATTTCCACATGCGGATATTTTGGTCTGCTGGGTGCCGATTTTGATAAGCGTACTGGGCAGCTCATAGGGGACTACTACGAAAAACCTTCCTATTATGTATTCCAAAATCTGTGTGCCCTGTTCAACGAACCGGTGGAAGCCTGCGACATTCCCGTCATCTTTACCCCGAAGGAGTCCAGACGGGTGGATGGAAGAGATTGCGCCACAAAGGAGCTGGTGTACGGCGGCTTGGGTAAGGCGAACGGAGCCAAGGCCTTTGCCTATTGGAATT
>JAFYNU010000451.1 GCA_017547975.1 Clostridia bacterium | reverse complement strand
GGCCTGGCTGGTGGCGATCACGGTGATGTGGCGCATGCCCAGGGCCTTCGCCACGCAAAGACAGCAAAGTCCAATGGAGCCTGCCCCGTAGATCAGGCAGGTCTTGCCGAATTTGGGCTCCGCCTTTTCCCAGGTGCCCAGGGCAACCCCCATGGGCTCCGCCAGGGCGGCGTGGGTGAAGGGCAGGTCGTCGGGCAATTCCACCAGACCCTTGGCGGGCACGTCGATGTATTCGGCGTAGGCGCCGGGGCGCTTGAAGCCGATCTCTTCAAATTCCTTGCAGTAGCGCCAGTTGCCGCTGCGGCAGGCGTCGCATTTGCCGCAGTACACGTCGTTACTGCCGGTGACCCGCTTGCCGATCCAGTGGGCGTCGGCGGGGTCGGAAACCTCGGCCACCACGCCGCTCCACTCATGGCCGGGTACCAGGGGGTAGTTTGCGGGAATGTTGCCGTCCACCACTTCCAGGTCGGTGGCGCAGATGGCGGCGGCCTTGACCCTGATTCGGGCGAAGCCCGGAGCCAGGGGGGCGGGATCCCGGTCGGTCAGGTACATTTTTTTCGGTTCTTCAATCACAACGCATTTCATGGGGGCTCCTCCTTACGCTTCAATCAGGGCCATCAGGTCGGCGTGGGTGATGATGGGCTTTCCGGTGTCCAGGGAGATTTCTTTTCCCAGGATTTTTACGCCATCCACCAGGGGACGGGTGACGGTGTAGATGGGCTTACCGGGGGATACCGGGTAGAGGCCAATGTTGGCAAAGAGGTACCAGATGGCGGTGGTGCCGTTGTCCTCGTCACCGGGGAAGCCGTCGTCTTCGCCGGAAAAGCCTTCCCGGGTGATGATATCCAGCCAATCGGCAGTCTTTTCGCCCTCTCCGAAGTAGGCATACAGGAAGGGAATGTGGAAGCTGGGCTGGTTGGAAATGGCGCACTGGCCCCAATCGGCGGCGGCCATTTCGCTCATTTCGTGGATTTCAAAGCCGTAACCACCCACCAGGAATTCCACCGGGGCGGCGAAAAATTCATCCAGCTTGGCAAGGAAGCCTTCCTTGCCGCCGTAAAGCTCAGCAAGCCCTTCCAGGTCGTGCTGTACGGCGAAGGTGGTTTGCCATGCGGCAGCTTCGGTGTAGTCCCCGCCCCAGGAAATGGGGGAGAAGTCGGGCTTGGTGACACCCCTGGAATCCCGGGGACGCATAAAGCCGGTTTCGGGGTCGAAAAGGTTTTTGTAGTTCTTGGCCCGGGCCAGGTATTTTTCTTTCTTCTCGGTTTCCCCCAGAATACCGGCCACCACAGCCAGGCAGTAATCGAAGTAGGCGGCGTCCAGGGTCAGGTTTACGCTTTCCCGGTATTTGTCGCAGGGCACGTACCCCAGCTTCAGGTAGTCGCCGCAGCCCTCCCGGCCGTAGGCCAGCCGGTCGGAATCCCGGTTGGCGTGCTTTTCCATGCCTTCAAAGGCGGTGCGTAAAAGGTCGCCCTCCAGAATGCCCTTCTGTGCCAGGTCGGCAATGACCGCATCGATGGCGGTGCTGGGCATGCAGTTTTTGGCGTCTCCTGCGGTCCAGCAGGGGAGCCAGCCCCCGTCCACGTAGTCCTGGATGAAGCCCTCCAGAATCTCCCGGCATTCCTTGGGTGCCACGATGGAGTAGAAGGGGTACACCGTGCGGTAGGTATCCCAGAAGCCGTTGTCGGTGTAGCGGACACCGGGCAGTACCCTGTCGGCGGCGGGGGAGTAGTGGATGGGACCCTGGGGACCGGGCTCGTAGGCCTTGTGGGGGTAGAGGAAAGCCCGGTACATGGCGCTGTAGAAGGCCTTCATGCGGTCCTCGTCCGCCTGGATTTCCACCCGGGAGAGGTATTCGTTCCAAATCACGTTGTTTTCGGCCACCAGGGCATCGAAGCTTTCAAAGGCGGCGTCGTGCTGAAGGTTTTGGAGGGCCTGGTCGTAGGAGATGAAGGAGGTGGCCATGGTGAAGGTGACCTCCTTTTCGGTAAGTGCCAGGTGGATGCCGGTGTACTTGCCGGAAATGGCAAGACCGGTTTCCTTGATGCCTTTTTCGCTGTTTTCCACCAGGGTCTTTTCGCTGTCGATGGTACCCGGGGCAAACTGGAAGACGAAGTAAGCCATGAGTTTGCCGTCGTCGTAGGTTTTCATGGTGTTGCTGTCGGTTTTGGCGTAAAGACGGTTGGTTTCCGGGTCGAAACGGTATTCGTTGACCGCATCATATACCGGCAGGATCGAAAGGAAACGGTCGAAATCCTTCTCAAACCGAAGCTTTACGCAGGCACCGTATTCGGTGGGGGCCAGTTCGAAGTCGCAGAAGCTCCGGAGCAGGTGGTATTGGGCGTACCCCGGGGTCAACACCGCATCGGCGGGGCGGAAGCTGGTCCAGGCTTTGGCATATTCCACGTAGGGGGTCCCCATCTGGGGCAGCATGACGATGGCCCCGTGCTCCCCAATCCAGGGGCTGGGCTGGTGGGTCAGACGAAAACCCTCAAAGCTTCGGTCCTCCGGGTGGTAGTACCAGTTGCCCCTGGATTCGTTGGTTTGGGGGGCAAAGCTTGCAAAGCCGAAGGGGCGTTGAATCAGGGGCAGGGTGTTCCCCTGGGAAAAACGGGCCACCGATTTGGTGCCCTGCTTGATGTTGACATAAGGCAGGTAATTCATGATATGGTCTCCCTTGTTGTATTTGGCGGCTTCCTCCACCCGGCAAATCAGGTCGTAAACCGCATCTTCGGAAAGGATGCCCCGCTTCAGGTCATGGGGGAAAAGACCCTTCTCTTCCAGAAGAAAATCCCGCATCCATTGTCCGTTTTCGAAGTATTGCAAAAGCTGTCGATACCCATCCCGAAGGGAAGGGGTGGTGGTGACTGTATAGGGATTAGCCCCGCTCAGCCTGTCAAAAAGAGTCTCCATAGCCATCACCCGGGATATGGCGTCCCGATTCATGGCCGAATGGATTCCGAACGAGCAATAAAGGCATCTTGTTCGGGTTTTCTCACGTTATTCCACAGGGTGTTCCAACCGCAAATGCGGATCTGCAAATTGGGATACTGTTCGGGGTGCTCCTGGGCATCCCGCAAGACGTCGGTGGAAAGAAGATTGAATTGCAGCGACATGCCTCCTGCCCGCAGATAGGTCAAAAGCAGGCTCTTCCAGATCTCAAAACCCGCGTCCCCCGCAAGGGCGCTGGGGTGCAGGGCCAGGTCCAGGCAGAAGGACTCCCGGAAATTGCTGGGGGTCAGGGCCAGGGCGGAGGCAATGGAGGCTGTGACTCCCTCCCGGTCCATGCCGATGGAGGGGCTGGCGTTTTTGGAAAGCTCTTCCCCGGCCAGCCGGCCGTCGGGGGTGGCGGGGGTTTTGTTCCCCTGCTCCACGTATTGTCTGGCGGAGTGGAGAATGGCTTTGTAGACCCCGCCCTTGGAATTGGGGGTG
>JAFYNU010000450.1 GCA_017547975.1 Clostridia bacterium | reverse complement strand
TATCCGGAATAGGCGTGTGTAAACAATACACCGGAAATACCAATACCTTCCATGGTTTCCAGAATAGCCTCTTTGCCGCTTTTTCCGATGGAGGAAATCAATATGACGGAAGACAAACCGATCAGTACCGAAAGCGCAGTCAGCCGTAAAGAAAGCCCGCGGCGCCGCAGGTTTTGAAATGCAAGCAGGAATTCACGCATGGGGTACCACCTTGATACCATCGGAGAAATAATCGGCTGGGTTCAATATGATTTGATCCGAGAAGTCGATTCCACTGGTGATTTGAAAATAACCATCGTAATAGAGTCCGGTTGTGACGGGTTGTTTCCTGGCTCTGCCATCCTGGTATAAAAAGATATACTGCGCCTCCCCATCGGAATAAACGGCGGTACAAGGCACTAAAACGGCATTTGTTTCCGTGTTGGTAATAATGTCTCCCGACGCACTGAGACCGGGAATCAAGTCGGAAGTGTTGCTGGTAATGGCGATTTGCAGAGAGATGGAAGGAGTTCCCTGATTTAATAGCCAACCGGCAAGCCCGCCGCTTGCGGTAGCGAACGGCGTGATTTGATGAATAATCCCCTTGTAATTGCGGGACGGAAATGCTTCGAATGTTAATTCGACTGTTTGGCCTTCCTGAATGTCCGAAAGGTAAATCTCGTCGAGTTCGGCATGAAGCATCAGGCTATCGGTGGGGATAACTTGCAGAAATGAAATTCCAGGAATGATTTCCCCGTATTCTGGCAAAGATACATGTCCAATTACGCCGGATATGGGAGCATAATAGTCTTTTTCTCCCGAAGAAGACGTTGTGCTGAATAGCAAGTCTCCTTCTGATACCCGATCGCCGCTATGGCAATGAAGGCTGGACATGGATTCACCGATAGAAGGCAGTACGTATTGGGTGTTTGGACTTTCCAATGTTCCAACACAGTGGACTTTGCTGTTCAAGGTTTTTTTGACAGGATGCGCTACTTCAACCACCGGAATGCTGTGTTTTTCATGATATACAAAGGAATAAAACACGATACAGGTTGTCAAGACGATGCACAAAATAGTCAGGCATTTTTTCATGTTGTTCCCCCCTACCCGATCCTACCTGCTATTCTGTACAGTTTCGAATAGAATAAACGCCGATCAGCATAAATCAATCGGCGTTTAGGCTGGTTATTTTTGGGATTGAGGGCTGTATTTGAAAAGAGAAACGGCATAAATGCCATTCCAAATGGCAAGAGCGGCAAAAACCATGACACGTGCTCCCTCCATAAGGAAGGAACCGGTCAGAACGTCCAAATTATGAATCAGTGACAGGCAGTAATACGCCAAAAGAGAAAGGTAGACTGCCGAGGAAAAAATGGTTCCGCATAGAGCAAGAAAAAGACAACTCCCGTTAGGGGTACGTCCAAAGCAATGGCCGACAAAGCGCAGGATGGAGAGAAGTGAGAGTAAAACGGCCATGAGCTCAGCGTAATAAATTGAGGGTTGAGGCTCCAAAGCGATGAGACGATACTCGAAAATGCAAAAATAAGCAATGAACAATACCGGGAATAATAGTACGACGGAATCACTGTTTTTGACTTTTGCGGTAAGACTGCTCCAAGCAAGCCGAACTATTCCCCAAACGGCAGCCAAAACAAATAAGGCAAAAAGGAACGTGCCGACGGCGGGAGATGCAATAGCTTCATACAAAGAGAGAACAAGAACCACCAAAAAGACACAGAACATAGCCACAAAAAAGATTGCGGTATTGCCCTGGAAAAGATTGGTAATCAGAGGGTGAATGCGCTTGGGTGTTTCGTCTATACCGTATTTGTTCTTTTTGGGAAAGAAATTCGGAAAATATAGAATTCCGGGGATAAGAGAAAGAACCAGGCAGGACAAAAACAAAAGATGACAAAGAAATAACAGCATTCCGTTTTGAATCAATCCGGTATCTGGATCGATTCCGACAAAACGGAAAATAACGTAAACGGCGGCGGTGATTATTGCGAGCAAACCGATGCCGATCATCAGGGGATTCTTTTTCATTGGGGTTCCTCTTCTTTTGCACTCAGAGCGATTCCGATCGCCTGATTGATGTTTTTAACGTAAGTGATTTGAATACCGGGTATTTCGTGCAGTTTTTCCTTGTTGGAGTAGGGAATGATGGCGTGCTGGATGCCCATGCGAGCCGCTTCCGAAAGACGCTGTTCACAGGAAGCAACGGCACGGATTTCACCGGTCAGACCGACCTCGCCAAAGGCGATCAGGTCGTCCGGCAACGGAATATCACGGTAAGCAGAGGCTACAGCCAGAATAACAGCAAGATTGACTGCGGTTTCTTCGATATGAAGTCCGCCGATGACGTTGATGTAAGCGTCCGAATTGGCAAGCTTTAGCCCTCCCCTCTTTTCCAGAACCGAAAGCAGAATGGTAGCACGGTTGTAATCGATCCCGGCAGAGGTTCTGCGAGGGAATCCAAATACGGTGGGAGCTACCAGGGCTTGTACCTCTGCCAAGATGGGGCGGGAACCTTCCATAACACAGGTGATGCAGGAACCGGGAACGCTTTGAGGACGGCCGGAAAGAAGCGATTTAGAGGGGTTGGGAATTTCGATTAGCCCCAATTGACCCATCTCAAACACACCGATTTCATTGGTGGAACCGAAGCGGTTTTTGGCGGCTCGTAGAATACGATATGGACCGTTGCGCTCTCCTTCAAAATAGAGGACACAGTCCACCATGTGTTCCAATACCTTTGGGCCGGCAATGGCGCCCTCTTTATTCACGTGGCCGACGATCATAACCGGAACGTTCAGGCTTTTTGCCACACTCAAAAGCACCATGGTGCAATCCCGAACCTGGGTTACACTGCCGGGAGCGGAGGAACCGGAAGGACGGGAAATGGTTTGGATGGAGTCGATGATCACAAGATCATAATTGCCTTCCATAATGGTGGCCTTGATCACGTCAATGTCGGTTTCCGCAAGGAAATAGAGTTCTGTGGCGTCCACGGCAAGCCGCTCCGCCCGGAGTTTCAGTTGCCTGGCAGATTCTTCTCCGGAGATATACAGGGTACGGCACCGTTTGGCAACCGTGTTGCAGATTTGTAAGAGCAGGGTGGATTTACCAACGCCCGGCTCGCCTGCAATCAAGGTCAGGGACCCCTTTACGACGCCGCCGCCAAGAACACGGTCAAGTTCGCCGATTCCGCTGGAATAGCGAGGGTCATCCTCGCCGGAAATTTCCGAAAGAGAAAGCGCTCTTCCGGCTTTGGCAGGAGATCCCGCCACTTTGGCGGAAACGGCAGCGGGGGTGAATTCTTCAATGGTATTCCAATTTTTGCAAGCGGGACACTGGCCGGCCCATTTGGGCAGTTCATATCCGCATTCACTGCATACAAAGGTTCGTTTGGGGGAAGCCATAGTTACGGTTAAGCTCCTTTTTCATTCATGTATTGACAGATGCCGCAAAGGCTCAAAAAGGCAAGTCGGAATTGGTAAGTCGGGTCGGATAATAAAATTTCTTCCTGGGGATTTGTGATAAAGCCATATTCCACAATGATTGCCGGACAGCGAAGATGCTTGGTTAAGTAGACGTGATCCGGGGCTTTTGCAGGTTGGCGAATTCGTTGTTTGGGTAGATATCGTGAGAACCATTCGGTCATAACCAAACTCAGTTGGTCGGAAGATTCGGAAGGAGCATAAAAGACCTGGAGCCCCGAAATACGATCCGCCGCGGCGTTGGTGTGTATGCTGACAAATACAGGTTGCGACGTAGCCTCGGCAATCAATAGTCGGTTACGAAGATCGCTGACCTTCTTCTGTCGGATGGTTTGGGCGTCTTGTGAATAAATGGATTCGTCGGAATCTCGGGTTAACCGGGTTGGAATACCCAAAAAGACGGCAATCTCCTGGGCAGATAACGCAAGTTTCAGCGTGATATCCTTTTCCAACGATCCGTAATTCCCGGAAGCCCCTCCGTCCGGGGAACCATGGCCGGCATCAAAGATTACAGTACCAAAACAAAGTACCGAAAAAAGTGAAGAAATAAGAATTGAAAATGAGACTATGCGAAATACCATATAAACTCCCCCTCCCCGGTTTATCCTATGTAACCGAGTGGCGGGATATGAATCGATTCCTCTCTATCATACCATGTTTTCACGTAAGGTGCAAGAAAAACATAGCTATTCCAGAAGGATGGAACGGATGATTTCCATCTGGCTTTCGCTGACTCCGGCATCCAGGAGAAATGCACGGGCTCGTTCCGGAAAATTCGCTCCTGGATAGGTCATAAGAGCTTGTTCCAGCCCTTGCCACAGTTCGCTTTCTCTGCTTCGGTCGCCCCAAATGGAAAGCGAAGTAATTTCGTAGTCCAATAGAATATCTGCTTCTGAAAGTTCCAGAATTGCACCCAAAAGTGCGGCTACAGTACCTGTACGGTCTGCGCCGCCCCAGCAGTGATAGTAGATAGGATAGTGAGCTTTGTCAGCCAATACATCAAATATAGCCTTGCATTCCTTCTTGTAATCGGTGACAAAACTTGCATATGCGGCGATGGGAATTACGATCCAGTCTACCGCATCGCCAAGGGGACAGCCGTGTTCTACACCCTCCGCCCGTAGATCAAGATCGGTTTTGATCTTCATATCCTCCAGCATGACTCGCTTTCCCGCATCGGTAATGGTGTGGTGTAGGTTCATTTCGGAGCCGCGATAAAGAAGACCTTGCTTCAAAACCTTTCCGTTTTGCGTTTTCCGGGCACCTGTATCCCGTACGTTGGTAAGGCCGTCGATATGCAGAAAGCGTGGATAGGTGAATTCGGTTTGGAAGGAGGCGATATCGCTGTCGTTAACCTGCCAGTAGTATTTGGTTCCTGCAAAAAGATTATCGAGAACAAGCTTTTGCTCTTGTGTAACAATAACGGTTGCATGATCCATGGCAGGCGACGTGGAAAGACGAAAGGTTGATTCCGGTTGGTCGCTTTCAAAGGAGAATATCACCGGCGCAGGCAATGTATCATCCTGATCCTTGGTGCGTTCAAGATGCGCCCAATCCAGATTGGCGTCGTTGTAACGGTGTGTAGCTTCGGCTGTGAACTCCCGCTGAAGCTCTGTCAGAAGCGACACGACGGCGTTGTTGGCAGGTGTAAGAAGGTGTGTCATAGGATCCCTTTCGTATGAATAGTTTTTCTTACCAGTATCATATCATTGATTTTGTGTCTTCGCAAGTATGAGTCTGGAATTTTTGGACATAATACCCATGAATCTACTTGAAAGGAAGTTTGATATGATTATTGACAAGATTGCATTGGCCCTTGTGGTTGTGGGTGCATTGAATTGGGGTAGTGTTGGTATTTTCGAATACGATCTGGTGGCTGCCCTTGGCGGCGGGCAAACCGGCGCATTGGCAAAGATCATCTATATTCTGGTAGCCATTGCCGGTCTTTGGTGTATTTCTTTGCTGTTCCGCAATCATCCCGACGGAATTGAATAAATGAATCACCCGCCCATGCATTGCATGGGCGGGTGATTATTCGGAAAGATTACTTCAGATTGTTTACGATTTCCATGGTATCCATGGCGATAACCAGTTCTTCGTTGGTGGGGATAACCAGAACCTTGGTTTTGGATTC
>JAFYNU010000034.1 GCA_017547975.1 Clostridia bacterium | reverse complement strand
GATATCAAGCTCACCGGGCAGGTTAATGGGGCTCATGACGTTGGTGGTACGGGCTTTTTTGGAAAGAATATGGAAGGGAATCTCCTTCCCGCTGCCGTCTACCATGGTAAAGGCTTCCAGACCATCCGCTACAAGAATCTTTACGTCCACCTCCACCGTGCCGGAAAGAGGGGTGGAGAGGGTGTTTGCCACGGTGACCAGATAGTTTTGTCCATCTGCCTTGCGGAAGGGGGCGGTGTGTTCCCCGGCGGTGAGCATGCCCCGCCCAAGCAGGACGTCGGTGTATTCAGCCATTTCGGCGTAGCGGTTTTCCATGTGGGCGTGGACACCGTCGTGGCTGCAGCCGCAAATGGAGTCGTGGGGGTGGTTCCGCATCAGGTTTTTCCAGGTGTAAACCAGCTGATCCTTGGGGTAGATCCCCTTCATCCCCTGGGCTTCCATCATGGCGTACAGGGGTTCCAGGCGGTTTTCCAGCAGGGCCTGGGTTTCTGCATTGGCGGTTTTCAGGTAAGCCCGGGAGGAAAGAGTACCCTGGAGCACCGTAATGTCAAAGCTTTGGCGAAGCTCGCCCTCCACCACGTCGGGGGTAATGCCCTTTTCGGCAATGTAGTCGGCCACCGCTTCCACGTAGTCATCCATGTTGTACTGCAGGAAATACTGACCCTCCGGCAGGCGTTCCTGCACCTTTTCGGTGATTTCGATGATATCGGGCTGGGCTTCCAGATGGTCAACCCCGTTCATCAGGAGAAGGTAGGGAGTCAGGGTAAATTCGTTGTCATAAAGGGCGGCAATCTGGGAAAGATGCTTGGTAGCCTTATCGATATCGGCGGAAAAACGCTGGGCATTGTTGTACCAATGGCGCATGTGAATGGCCAATACTTCGGTACCGTCGGCACCCCGCCAGATGAATTCGGTGGGGGTGGGTTCCGAAACGGCGTTGCCCTCTTCGTCCAGGTGATAGCGGGCAATGCCCCGGCCGAAAATGAAGTTATCAAATCCAAAACCCCGCATGATCTGGGGCAGCTGGGAGGGATTGCCAAACTGGTCGGCGGCATATCCAGCCTTGGAACATCCGCCAAATTCCCGACAGAGCTTTTTCCCTTCCAGAAGGTTACGGACGGTGGATTCGCCGCTGGTCAGGTAGAAGTCGTTTTGCAGATACCAGGGACCGATGATGATGCGGCGATTGGCAATATATTCCATCAAAAGGGCTTTTTTGCCGGGTCGCACCGCAAGATAATCTTCCAAAACCACCGTCTGAGCATCCAGGTGGAAAATGTAGTCGGGCTGTTCGGCAAGGATAAGGAGCAGACGGTCCATCAGGTCGGTAAGACGATGACGGAAATTTTCCAGGGGCATGTACCATTCCCGATCCCAATGGGTGTGGGAAATCACGCAAAAAACACGATTGTGCTGATCCATACGAATAACTCCTTGTGTATATTTATGTTGTTCTTATCTTATCATATACGCCCGGTTGCGTCAAGTAAATTGCGGGAATTGCGGTAAAAACTGTCTGCATACCTTCCTTTTTTGCCGGGAAAAGTATGCTTGTCCGGCAAGTGCCGGGAAAGGAGAAAGCATGAAGGAAAAGAACAAGAAAAGATGGAAAGCGCAAATCGACCCCTCCATGAAGGTGGTGGATACCAACCCCCAAAGCGTGTCGGGACTGGTGAACGGTTTCGGCACCTATAACATTCAACCCACCGCCAATTCTGTGAATGAATTTCCTGCCATCGCCCAGGGGGATGGCGCAAGGGAAGCAAACGTGAAAAACAAAAACGGCAAAACGAGATAAGGTAAGGACCCTGGGAAAAATACCCCGGGGTCCTTACTCATTTTATTCTACAGTAGCCCAAAAGGAATATCTGGCGTTTCCATAGCAATTTCTTTGGGCATCGGCGTTCCAAACGGCTTCTACCTCGTAAATCCAGGTGCCGTCACGAAGAGTCACGTCTTCCTGGTTTTCGGCCAGAATCGTTGAATCCGGATATTCATAATTCAAAAATTCTTCCGATTCCCGGATTTCCATGGGCCAATAGGAGATTTTGAAACTGTCGGGCGGAAGTTCAAAGGAAAGGGATACCCTGCCGTCCGAAAGGAGGATGGCTTCGGTATGCTCCGGAATATTCAGCGGGTGATCGCAATCCATTTCCAGACTGCACCACTGGTCCTCCTTTACGTGATATGACCAGGAGCTGGTTCCGGATGTGGTATCAAAAGAATTGTTCCCCGATAGAATCCGAAGTTTTGGGGGCTTTTCAAACAACTCGTCGGTGATGGGTGCCGCCTCGGTGGAAATGGGAGCTCCTGTCGAGCTTTCGATTTCCGGCTGAGAACAGGCACACAGGGAGAAGAGAATCAGGGAAAAGAGTAAAAACAAAAGAGCCTTTTTCATGTAGCATTCCTCCTTGGCAGGTGAAATCATAGGATACAGGTTAGACCGCCCAAAAAGGAAAAAGTTCCCGAAAAAAAGAATGCCGGCGAAAAAAGCCGGCATTCTTGAAAGAATTAGCGTTACACCGTGCCGGTGACCACCAGGG
>JAFYNU010000449.1 GCA_017547975.1 Clostridia bacterium | reverse complement strand
CCTTCTTCGTCCCAGCCGTGTTCGTCGTCGCCGATGAGGAGACGCTTCGGGTCGGTGGACAGGGTGGTCTTACCGGTGCCGGACAGACCGAAGAACAGAGCGGTGTTTTCGCCGTTCATGTCGGTGTTGGAGGAGCAGTGCATGGAAGCCATGCCGTTGAGGGGCAGGTAGTAGTTCATCATGGAGAACATGCCCTTCTTCATTTCGCCGCCGTACCAGGTGTTCAGGATAACCTGTTCACGGGAGGTCAGGTTGAAGAGAACGGCGGTTTCGGAGTTGAGGCCCAGTTCCTTGTAGTTTTCGACCTTAGCCTTGGAAGCGTTGTAAACCACGAAGTCGGGTTCGAAGTTTTCCAGTTCTTCGGCGGTCGGGGTGATGAACATATTCTTTACGAAGTGAGCCTGCCAGGCGACTTCCATAACGAAACGGATACCCATACGGCTGTCCTTGTTGGTGCCGCAGAAGAGATCCATGACGTAGAGCTTCTTGTTGCTCAGCTGATCCATGGCGAGCTTCTTGCAAGCGTTCCAAGCTTCGATGGAAGCGGGCTTGTTGTCGTTCTTGAATTCATCGGAGGTCCACCACACGGTATCCTTGGAGGTGTCATCCATAACGATGAACTTGTCCTTGGGGGAACGGCCGGTGTAGATACCGGTCATAACGTTGACAGCACCCAGTTCGGTTACCTGGCCCTTTTCGTAGCCTTCCAGGGAAGGATCGGTTTCGGCGGCAAACAGCTCTTCATAAGAAGGGTTGTAGACGATTTCGGTAACGCCGGTGATGCCGTACTTGGTCAAATCCAAAGCTTTCATAATCATTTTACCTCTTTCATTCCAAAATTGGTTGCTACCATTATATCATAAAATTTTCCACTTGTAAAGAAAAATACTTCCCGGAAACGATGTCAACTTTGACAGGAAAAGAGGATTCCCCTGGGAAAAGTAGAGCCAAAATGCACATTTGGGGAATTCTCGGATAAACCCGACCCCCGGGGAAGGGAGAGTTACAGGGAAATGACGTACCGCCAGGTATCGCAATCCCAAACGGCCCGTTCTGGGTACTGGCCGAATTTCGAAAGGATGAGTTCGAAATTCCCGGTCTCCCGATCTTCCAAAAGGGAAAAATTGGAAAGCTGGATATCCTCCGGTTCGCCTTCCCTGCGGGTATCAATCACCGTCAGGGTATCCTTTTTGGCATACCCCCAGATTTCATCCACCTCCACCATGCAAAGGGGGAAGCGGGGATAATTGCCATGGGTCTTTGTGGGATCGGTGATATTGCCGAACCAGTAGAGCTTGCCGTTTTTCCGGTTTTTCCAAAACAGGGAATAGGTGGCGGGGGAATATATTACCTCTCTGGTGTCAAAATGCCATGGCATGGGGGGAGAAAAGGTTTTTCCGCCGTCGTCCGAAAGACAAAAGAACTTGTAGCAGGGAGCACAGGGGGAAATACGCGACCCCCAGTTTTCAAACCGCTGGTTGGAAGCGCGCAATACCGCAAGAATCCGCCCGCCCTCCAACTCTGCAAAAACCGGCTCCGAAATTCCGCGGCTGCTTTGGCGGTCATCCAGAATCACCGGACGGGAGAAGGCAAAGTCGTATTCCCTGCGTTCGTGGTTCCAGGATCCGCGGCAAACAAGCAGGCCGTTGGGTTGCCGGGAGGCGGAGGGACTGATTTCCAGGGGGTCCAGCCCGGCCATGCGGCAGCAAACGTCCACCGGGGTCCAGAGGCCAAAGATAATATCTCCGTTTTTCAGAATACACAATCCGGTTCCGAGGCCAAAGTTGGTGGAAAGGTAATCGGTTTCGCGGTAGGTTTCCCGATCAAAGGCGGCACCCGGTTCGTAGGTAACGGGCTGGCGTCGGGAGGAAGCGGATTCATCCCGGATCTCCAAAATGGCATGGTAAACGGGGCCTTGCCCGCCCACCGACCAGTATTCCCGGTGGGCGGCTTCATATCCACCTACGTAAATGGTTTGGTAGTGCAGGGTAAGGTAGTGCCGGTGTATGGGATTCCAGACGTTTCTGTCGATGGGATACTGTTCTTCGGCGAGCTCGTCCCGGTCTCCCAAGGGTTCCTTGGTTGTTCGCTTTTCCCGCTTCCATTCCCCCCAGGTTCTGCCGTTGTCGGGGCTGTCGCGGTATTCGGTATAGTCCGATGTATCGTCTTGACTTATGAATGCTCTGACTTCCCGACGGGTCAGTCCATCATATTCCAGATAATGTTGAACGCGAGTTTCACCGACTCCGTTGCCGGAAGCCGGAATCAGAATTTCTTGTCTGACCGAAATTGCCATGCGTCGTTCCTCCTTATATTTTGTGCAGGACGGCTTTTTTTATACGTTGAACCCGTATTTCGGAATCGGGTTTGCATTACGGACTTTGGGGTATGGAATGAAAGCACGTTTAACGGTCAAAGCTTCGAATCCAGGCAAAGGTCTCCTCTACGGCAGGGGTGATGGGAATCTCCTCTCCATTGAATTCGGTAAGGCCGCTGGAATTTTTGACGGCAGGGCCCACAAGCTGGGGCTCGTGGCCGCCATGGGGGAAGGTGCGAAGGGATGCATTCCCGCCGTTACGGGCGACCATTTCCACAAAGCGCCGGGTAACGAGGAAGGAGACGACCTCATCATCCTCGCATTGCCAGAATTTGACCGGGACGGGATAATGCGCGGCTTTGGGATTGGATGCGGGGTTGCCGGGGCCGATTTTTGCCGCATCGTAGATATAGTTGCCGTTGGCATCGGTATCCAGTCCGTAGAGCTTTCCCAGTGCGATCTTTGGTAGCCCGTCACTCCAGGGATGCAGGAAAATTTCCTCGTAGCTATCCAATACCGGACAGAAAGCCGAGTGGGCAATCACGGGGATGGCACCGCTTAAGACCAGGTTGGTACTGCTGATTCCCCCCATGGAACCGCCGTGGACAAAAACCTCGGGTTTCAGGTTAAAGTGATCCATACAGTAGCGGTAGGCATTGACGTAGCATTGGGTGGCGATGGGGCTTCCGATATTGTTTCGAATGTCGATTTCCGCTTCCTCGGCCAAACGGGCGGGAAGTCCGTTCACATCCATGACGGCGTAGCCGTTGGCCACCAGGTATTGTGTCAGGGCTTGGTGTTCCACCTGGGAATCGTCGGTGGTGACGGTGCCGCCGGCACCATGGCAGTTGATGACCAGGCGGGTGGCTTCGCCGGTTTCGCGGTAGCTTTCGGGAAGCATCAAAAATCCATGATCCTCATAGAGGTTTTCCGGAGCCCCCAGAGGGGAGCAATCCACAAAAACCGAAAAGCGATGCTTATTGGAAACCATATTGCGTGCCTCCTTGTTTGAAATTCCCGTCTATTATAACAAGACTCTGGGGGGATTGCAAGAAAAAGCCCTGCGGGAAAGCCCGCAGGGGCATACTCAGGCAATGGTAGCGGTGTTGGTTGCAAGATCCAGGGAGACGGTGCGGTAGGAGACCCAACGGTAATCGTAGCGATCGGATTCTCCGTCGCAGTTGGGATAGTTGTCAATTTCTTCCACGGCACCGAAACGAACCGAAAGGAGCTTCGGATTCCACTCAACCCGGGCTTCCCGGTAGGATTGGTCGATGCCATCTACCCGGGTAATTTCGGCGTTGTTCTGGTCGTAAAATACCACGCCGCCCGCCGGGGAAATCACCATACTGCATCCCGCAAAGGAGGAACTGCGCAAAACCTCCCCGGAAATGGCGATGGAAAAATCGTGGGGCTCCAGAATCATTTTCATAGGTTCACTATTTTCAAATTTCGTGTTGTCCCGGGTTTGGTATCCGCCCCGGGTCTGATAGATATAACGGATTTCTCTCATCGTACAGGTTCCTCTTCTAATAACAGGGTTTCTCCGCTTTTTATCATGATGGGCTTGCCATCCACGCCGATCCACAGGCTGATGTCCGAGGGGTTATAAACCATCGAGCAATCCGCCGAGAAACGAAGGCGACGCAAAGCGGAAAGGTAATTATAGATCTCCATATTGGTTGCAAACCATATGGAATCCTGTTTGGAAATATATTGGCAGAAATTCTCAATTACGTCCCAGGTTCCGTCGGTTTCGAATTCGTAGCTGTGCCCCCATACGTAAAGCACGGGCAGGTATTTTTGCCAATCGGGAAGTGCCACAAACTCCTTGGCTTTATCCAAAAGGGCGGTGTGGCTGTGCTTCAGGTTGGGGCTCCATTTTTGGGTCCCCCTGCTGTGGTGATAGGTGGGATGCCATTTCATGAAATCTGCAGGCAGGTCAAACCCTCCCGTTGCCTCGGTGGTTCTGCTGTATAACACGCCGCATTCACCAAATTTCCGCACGACGGTTTCGTTGTAGCTGTTCATGGGATAGGACATGCCGTTGATCACACAACCGGCCATTTTTTCAAGCCGGGCTCTGTTTTCCATCACTTCCCGTATGATCTG
>JAFYNU010000448.1 GCA_017547975.1 Clostridia bacterium | reverse complement strand
GGGGTTCCTCATACGCAAAGGGAGAAAGACACAAATCAAAGAATTCTCCATCGGTACGGTAACACTTGGGCCGATTCCCGAGCCTCTTTCGGCATCCTTTGCAGTATTTTTCTTTTTCGCCATCGACGATTTTCCCACACAGGGTACATATCGGCGGATACATAAGCCCATTTATCACCCTATCGCCCCCTTACGCTTTATTTTACCCGTTTTCTTCTTGAAATGCAAGTCCTTCTCCCGCCAAAAACAATTGTTTGCATTTTCTTCATTTCTATGGTACAATAAGAATCATTCATTGGAAAGGAGTCCCATGCATGCAGGAAATTCGCGGCGTCATATCCGAAGTCGTCTATACCAACGAGCAAAATGGTTACAGTATTGTGGAAATCGAAACCGAAGGCAACCTTCCCATGGTGGTCACCGGCACCATGCCCTTTCCGGGTGTCGGCGAATCCATTGAAGCCAAGGGGAATTTTGTAAACCATGCGGTTTACGGCCAACAGTTTAAGGCTGTCCAGATCGTTCGTTCCTACCCCCAGGATATGAATTCCCTGTATCTGTTTCTGGCATCCGGCTCCTTTAAGGGAATCGGACTGGCCACCGCCCGCCGTATTATTAACACCTTTGGCACCGATTCCATCCAGATTTTGGAAAACGAACCCCACCGTCTGGCGGAAATCAAGGGGATTACCCCCAAAAAGGCCCAGGAGATTGGCGAAGGCTTTCGAAAACACACCGCCCTGCGGGCCCTCACCGAATTTTTGGCCACCAGCGGTTTGGAACCAGCTCTGGCCATGGACCTTTATCGCCGGTATGGTCAGGACGCTCTTCCCAAGCTTTTATCCAACCCATATCTCCTGATCACACTGGATCTTTCCCATAATTTCCGGGCGGTGGACGCGCTGGCCATGAAGCAGGGACTCACCACCTCCGCCCCCCAACGAATCGATTCTGCCCTGCTTTTCCTGCTTTCGGATGCGGGCGACAGCGGCCACGTAGCCCTGCCCCGGGATCTTCTGGAAGCCCGTGCCTCATCCCTTTTGGGACTCCCCCAGGAGGATGTTTCCCTCGAACTTTCCAATGCCATCTCGGTTTTCCTCATCATTGAAGACCAGGGGCTTTGCTACCTGCCCGCCCTATACAAAGCCGAATGTCATGTGGCCGAACGGCTGGCCGCCCTTGCCAAAATCCATTTCAAAGTACCCAAGGGTCTCACCCGCCTGATCGAGGAATCCGAAGAAAGTCTGTTGGTTCATTATTCCGAGCAGCAAATCACCGCCCTGCGCACCGCCGCCGAATACGGCTTGATGGTGCTCACCGGCGGTCCCGGCACCGGCAAAACCACCTCCATCCGGGGTATTATCGCTCTTCTGGAGCATTTGGGTGCGGAAGTGGCCCTGGCCGCTCCTACCGGGCGGGCCGCCAAGCGCATGAGCGAACTGTGTCATCGGGATGCCAAAACCATCCATCGCCTGTTGGAGGTTACGGTGGATGGCCATGGCGAGTTGGTATTTAACCGAAATGCCACCAATCCCCTCCCCTTCGACGTGGTTATTCTGGATGAACTCTCCATGGTAGACCTGGATCTTATG
>JAFYNU010000447.1 GCA_017547975.1 Clostridia bacterium | reverse complement strand
CCAGGATGCGGGCAATATGGGCGCTGTCAATCCCGGCAAAGGCTTCGTCCAGAATCAGAAGGTCCTGCCGCTGCAAAAGCGCCCGGGCGATGGACAGCATTTGCCGCTGACCGCCGGACAGGTTGCTTCCTCCTTCCGAAATGGGTGTATCCAATCGGTTTGGCAGGGCGTGGATCCAGTCTGCCCCGATGCTCTCCAAAACCTCCCGGATTTCCTCATCCCGGATGGCGTTTACCTTGTTGCCCAATAGCAGATTATCCCGGATCGTTCCGGAAAATACCAGGTTCTCCTGGGGGACGTACCCAACCTGACGGCGGATGGAATCGGCGGAGCATTCCCGGATTTCCTGACCGAGCAGACGGATACTGCCCTGGCTGTAGGGATGGATCTTCAGGAGGATACGCATCAGGGTGGATTTTCCGCTTCCGCTTTCCCCCTCAAGCGCTACCACGCAACCCGCCGGGAGGGTCATATTCAATCCCGAAAAAGCGGAGGTCCCATCGGCAAAGGTGCAGGCGGCGTCATGAAGCTCTGCCAGAGGGACGGCGGGGACGGTGCTTTTCCGGAATTCCTTGCCGGACAGGTCTTCGGGGGGCAGAGCCAGCATTTCAAAAATACGGTCAATGCCCACGAGGGAGCCGTGAATCATGGTAATGCTGGAGGATATGGTCAAAACCATAGTCAAAATCAGCTGTGCCATTTGGCTGACCAATACCACCGCCGCAAGGGACATATTGTGATTGGCATACTGGTAGAGGCAGAAAATGACCGTGCCGATAAAGCCTGCAAACCGGATCAGGGTGTCAATTCCGGAGGAAATGCCCGAAATCATCCCCAAACGGCGGCTGTGCCCCCGGAATGCCTTCATGCACTTCCCAAAGCTTCTGCCCAGGACGGAGGAAAGCTTCGCCATCCGGATATCGGAGGAGGCGGATAGCGTTTGCATATAAACCGAAAGGGCCTCGGCGGAATTGGCTTGCATTTGACTCTGCCGTTCCCGGGTGCGTTTTGCCAGAAGGTTTTGCAGGAGAAGTCCGCAAATACCAAAGGCATAAAGAAAAACGCAGATTCCAATATTCTCTTTCCCGATGATCAGCGTGGCACCGAGTCCCGAAATCGAGTACATGAGAAATACCACAAGCCCCCCGGAAAGAAGGCTCCCGGCGGTGTCCACGTCCCGGTTGGTGCGGGATATCAATTCGCCCCGCTCCATAAGGCGGTCGGTTTCGGAAATAGAAGCAAACAGAAAGCTGTGGTAGAGCCGTTCCCGGAGCAGGTTGCTGATGCGCTGGATGCTGATGGCCTGGGCGTAGATGCCGATGCAATCGAACAAAACGAAAAGAACCAGAAGTGCCAGGAAAAGAGAAACCTCCCGCCAAAGGTCAAAATGACCTCCCTCGGTGACAACGGCAACCACCCGGCTGCTGATATAAGCGGTCAACCAGGTGATAAACAGGTTGCGGCAGGAAACCATGGCGGTGGAAATACCGTAGGATAGCCAGTGCTTTTTGAAGAGCAGAAAGAAGTCCAAAAGACGCTTCCAATCCTTTTTCATAAGGTTCCCTCCAATCGTGTAATGCTGTCGGCGGCTTGGGACAGTATGGGGTCGTGGGTAATGACGATGACCAGCTTTTCCCGGGAAAGGTGCCGTAACAGGCTGATCATCAAGCGGACGTTGTCCGGGTCCACCCCGGCGGTGGGCTCGTCAAAAATATAGATATCGGCCTTCCGCAGGAGGGTACGGGCAAATGCCAGCCGTCGTTTTTGTCCGCCGGAAAGGGGACTTCCGTCACTTCCTAGCCTGGTGTCATATCCCTGGGCCATGGAGGTGATTTCGTCATCCAACCCAACCAAACGGCAAACGCTCCGTACCTCTTCTATGGACACGTCCCGGTCAAGCGAGAGATTTTCCAATATGGTACCCGAAAAGAGGACGGCTTTTTGGGTGTCAATGACCATGCGATGGGTAAGGCAGATTTCTCCGGAATTCTCGGTTTTGTCCGGAAGGACCGAAATGCGCCCCGCCTGGGGGGTGTATATACCCGAAAGGAGTTTCAGCAGGGTGGATTTCCCGGCTCCGTTTTCCCCAACCAGCGCATGAAGCTTGCCTG
>JAFYNU010000446.1 GCA_017547975.1 Clostridia bacterium | reverse complement strand
CGCAACCGCTATCCCAAGTACGGCCAGGGGGACAAAAAGACCGATCTTTTGGCAAAGCTTACCATTGAAGCCCTGTCGGACCGCATCAACGGCCGTCCCAACGTGAAGGGGGGACACTGGCGGCTGGGGACCTTCTCCATCAACTGGCGGTGGGAATTCGGGGAACAAACCGCCGCAAGCGCCAACGGCCGCCTTGCGGGGGAGACCCTGTCCCAAAACACCAGCGCCTCCTTCGGCGCCGACAAGGAAGGGGCCACCGCCCACCTGATCTCGGCGGCGGTGTTTGATTCGGTCCATACCCCCAACGGTTCGGTGGTGGATATCGACCTGCATGCCTCGGCGGTGCAGGGGGAAAGCGGCATCGAAACCCTCATTGCCATCCTGCAAACCTATTTCGACATGGGGGGCTTCTCGGTGCATTATAACATTCTCGATACCGAAACCCTCCGAAAAGCCAAGAAGAACCCGGCGGACTACCCCAATCTGCAGGTTCGCCTTTGCGGATGGAACGTGCTCTTTTCCACCCTCTCGGAGGCGGAAAAGGACGAATTTATCGCCCGCTCCGCAAGGTAGGTGAGAGAATGACGGGAATTCTCACCGGTATCAAACGCATGGAGATCCACGATGGGGACGGACTTCGCACCACCGCCTTCTTCAAGGGTTGTCCCCTGAAATGTCTGTGGTGCCACAATCCGGAGTCCAGTGGGTTTTCCCCTGAGCTTGCTCTGTTTGCCGGTCGATGCATGGCCTGCGGTACCTGTGTGGGTTTTTGCCCGGAGGGCGCTCTTTCGGTGGGAGAACGGGTGGAACTGAATCGGGATCGGTGCCGGACCTGCTTCGCCTGTGCTTCCCTTTGCCCTACCGAGGCCCTTTACCCTTACGGCAAACGATATGAGGCAGAGGAACTGGTGGAGATTTTGCTGCAGGACGAGGCCTTTTTCCGGGCGGGAAAGGGCGGAGTTACCCTTTCTGGGGGGGAATGTCTTGCTCAGCCCGAATTTGCGATCCGGGTGGCAAAATCCCTTTTTGAACGGAACATCAGCGTGGATATCGACACCTGCGGCTTTGTGAACCGGCGGGTGTTGGAGGATATCCTTCCCTATACCGATACCTTCCTTTACGACCTGAAGGCCATGGATCCCATGGTACACAAAGCCTGTACCGGCCAGGATAATGGGCGGATCCTGGATAACCTTTCCTGGCTCCTGGAGCATGGGGCTCGGGTGGAGATCCGCTACCCCCTGGTGGTGGGATGGAACGATGGGGAGGCAGAAAAAATCGGTGCCTGGTTGGCAGACCACCCACGGGTGACCAAGGTAAAGGTGCTGAAGTATCATAGCTACGCCGCATCCCGTTACGAAAGCCTGGGGATGGCGTGTACCCTGCCCCAAACCGAAACCACCCCGGAGCAGATGGCAAGGGTGGTGGAGACCCTGCGTGGCTTTGGTCTTACCGTAGTAAACGGTATGGAAGAAGACTAAAACATAAAAAAACAGCTATGCTTACGCATAGCTGTTTTTGTTTTGAAGTTGGATTATCCGATCAGGCCGCCGTAGAGGCCGCAGAAGAGGTTTTCGGTGTTGAGGGCGTAGCTTTCGGCAAGCTTGGCTTTGGCGGCGTCTTCCTTGCCGTCCAGGAGATCCACCAGACCGGTGAGGTAGAGGCAGTGGGCCCGGCGCATACGGGCGGGGTCGTCGATGAAGGAGACGAAGAAGGGGGTGGGGGCGAAGTAGCCGTTATCCACCACGTCAAAGCCGGCGTTCCAGCTACGCTTGACGGTGTTGAGGATATTTTGACACTTGCTTTCCATGCCAAGCTTCCGGGCGCTGACGGCGTGATACCAGGCCAGCTCCGGCAGGTTGCCTTCGCTGAAGAATTCCACAGGAACCTCCAGAATGGCCCGGAACTGGGCTTCGGCGGTTTCCTTGTCCCCCAGAGCCTCGGCGCACAGGGCAAGACCCATGCGGTAGGGCACGTATTTGCACTTGTGCCACAGGCCGCAGTTCAGATTCATGGGCAGGGTGAAGGCCGATTCGAAGAAGGCCTTGGCGCCGGCGTAGTCCCCGGTCTTCATGTGCTGGGCACCCGCCAGGAAGTGGGCGAACATGTACTGGTCGGCAATGGCGTGTTCCCCGCCCTCGCAGGCCACGAAGGTGTGGGCCATCAGGGTGTCGATGGCCTTTTCGGGCTGACCCGCCTGGTTGTAGGCCTTGGCAAGCTCCAGGGTCAGGTTGTCGAAGGTGAAGCTTCGGCTTTCCAGCAGGGCGATCTTCTCGGCGGCGGGGGCAGAAAGCTTGTCCATCAGGGAAAGGGTTTCGAAGAGCAGCTGGGGCGAATCCGAAAGGGCAATGGCCTTTTTCATCAGCTCCAGGGCTTCGGTGGGCTTGTTCAGGTGGCTGAAGTACGCCACAGCCAGGCAACGGTGGCCCATGTAGTCGCCGGGGACCGCCTTGGCGTAGGCGGCGAAGAGGTCGGCGCCTTCGGCATAGTGGCGCTTGTCGTAAAGCAGACAGCCCAGGAGGAAGCCGGCGTAGCGGCAGCCCTTTCCGGCGGCGAAGCGGAGCATGGCTTCCTCCGCCAGGCGGTTGGGGTAACGGTTGCCCACCGGGGCGGTTTCGGCTTCTGCCAGAAGGGATGCGGGGTCACATCCCAGCTTTGCCTTGTAGTATGCCAGGGCGATGAGGACCATGGCCTTCTTTTCTTCGGGACGGGCGGCAAGCAGGTCTTCCAAAAGGCCTGCGGCCAGGGCGTACTGCCCCATATCCGAAAGGTCGATGGCCATATCCAGGGCGACCTGGGCAGGCTCCGATTGAATGGTGTCGAAGAAGCCTTCGGGCTTTGCCAGGTAGTTTACCAGGTAATTCAGGGGATCCTCCGCCCGGACGTATTCGGCGATGGCGGCGGCCTTTTTCGGCTGGGCCAGCATCAAAACAGCCGGGGCGATGGGGTGCAGAACCTCCTGCTTCATGGCCCATTCGGCGTGGCGGACGGCTTCCTTTTTGTCCCCCCGGCGCAGATCCAGCATAGCCACCCGGGCCATGGCCTTGGGCACCGAGGAACCGCACCAGGCGGCCTTGTAGAAGTAGTTGTAGGCGGCTTCGTAATCCTCCATGGCCTCCAGAATCAGGCCGTAAAGGTAGTAGGCATCCCCGTTTTCCAGCCGGGCATTGAACCGGGTCAGGATGGCAATGGCCTTTTCGATATGCTTTTTGGCGGTGGTGAGATTGTGCATGCCGTAATGGTAACGGGCCAGGGCCAGGTGGCTTGGGGCGTGGTTGGGATTGCGCTTCAGGGCCTCGTTCCAGTAGGCATCGGGCATGACGGTGGGATCCTTGTACTGATCCACGTGAACCCCCGCCAGGTAAAGCTCTTCGGCGCTCTGGGTTTCGTTGGCCTGGGGCATGGGCTGACGTACCGGGGGCATTTTCAGCTGGTCAAAATGCTCTTCCCGGTAGCAAAGGATTTCCTCTCCGTCTTCCCCCACCACCGTCAGGGTCACAAGACCCTGGGGACGGCACCAATCCAGGAAGACCGGCTGGGCGGCCTGCAGGGTGACGGTTTCATCCAATACCACCTTGCCGTCACAAACCGCCGTGACCCGGCCGGTGCCGAAACTGCCGGTGGGCTGCAGGGCCAGTTTGTCGGCACCCAGCTTGGCGGCGCAGTCCAGATTGGCGAAATCGGGGGTGCCGATCCTGGAAATGGGGTACCAGAACTGGGAGAATTCCTTGGTTTCGTAGGGTTCCAGCCAGGTGAAGTCGGGCTGGTTGTCGGTGTAACAGCCCGCCATCAGCTCGGCGTACTGGCCGTCCTCGTCGGTGAGGGAGTTTTCCCAGGTCTTGGAGAGCTGGCCGTAGGCCCAGCTCCACATTTTCTTGCCCGGGGAAACGTGATGGTCGGCAATGTGCACCACGCCGCATTCCTTGCCGTGGTCGTAGCCGCCGAAGAAGTCGAACTTGGAGGCGCAGGCAAAGTAGCTGGTGGCGTCCCGGGTGTTTTTGTGCATGGAAATGTCCCGGGGCTCCCGCATATCGTGGCCGTTGAAGAAGTTGTCCCCAGCAATGGGGTAGCTGATGCGGGAGTTTTCATAATGGAAGTTAACGTAGGTTACGTCGTGGGGGAAGAAGATCTGGTAGTCCTCGTTCACCGGCACGGCGGCATTTTCCCACCACAGGAAGGAATGGCGCACCGGGGTGCGGTTGGCCACCTTCACCCGGGTTTCCAGGTAGGTGCTGTCGGGCCGCAGGACGATACCCACCATGCCCTTCATCCGGTCGATGGGTTCGTGCTCCGAAAGCCAGCAGATGACACTGCCGTCCTCACATTCCTCGGTGACGAAATCGCAGGGCATGTAGGTGGAGGCGCGGTGATGGAAGGGCCAGTTGAATTCCAGACCCCCCGAAAGCCAGGAGCCAAAGGTGCCGATGAGGGCGGGCTTGATGACGTGTTGACGGTAGAAGAAGTCGTAGCCGGTGGTTTTGTCCTGGGCGGTGAAGATGCGCCCGCCGATTTCCGGCATGACCCAAACGTCCAGGTAATCGTTTTCCAGGTGGACGCCGATGTAGTCCTTTTCGATTTTTCGGGTACGGTCG
>JAFYNU010000033.1 GCA_017547975.1 Clostridia bacterium | reverse complement strand
GTTTCATGTCGTACCAATCCTTGGCATCCTTGATATTCTTGGCCACCGGGTTGGGGTAGTCGAAATAACCGTCGCACATGAGCTTTGCAATGTCGGTATCAATGCGGTTGTAGTAATCCAGATGGGCTTGCACGCAGGGCTGACCCTTTGCCTGCTCGGGCTTGAAGTGGAACCAAAATCCCACCGGAGGCCGGTCCACCGGCTGATTGTTCATGGCGGCAATGACACGTTCGCGTTTTGTCATGGGAATATCCTCCTGTTATTTTTTCTTTCCGTTTCACTATATCACAACTGCAATCCGATTGCAACAAAAAAGTCCCAGGATCGGGAAGACATTCGTAACCAATTCATCCCGGCAAATCGGCTTTTAACTACAGCACTTCTTTCCCTTTTGCGGTATCATACATTTCCTGCATTACCGCAAGGGTTGCAACTACACATATTGCCGCGACACCACCGGAAGTTTCAACAAAATCCAGCGTGAGCGGTAAAAGGAACAAGGCAAAACCCGTTATTTTATTCAACACGTTATGGTTTGATAATAGCTTTTTCTTACGTATCAAGACGAAGACAATATGAGCCGCCTTCATCAAGGCAACCATGATTATCCATGCCCATAACCATACGGGCAGGTGCATCCGGGGCAGGATCCTTACACAGCAGATGAGCATAAAGACAAAATCAGATACCGTATCAAGTCTTGCTCCAAATTGGCTGACCGTTCCCGTCTTTCTGGCTATCGCCCCGTCAACCATATCGGTAAGCCCGCAAAAAAGATAGAGTACGTAAAACCATACCGATGACAGCGGAATGCAGAGAAGCGGTAAACTCAATATGATCCTGCCGGCTGTGATGACGTTTGCCATATATTGCTTCCTATTTATTGCAGGCTTTCCAAATGCTTCAGGGTTCCCTTCACCAGGTGGTAATCGGCATCGTCACACCAGGGTTGGATGTGGGTGTAAAGGAAGACTCCCACTTCATACCCTTCCCGGACGATGGCGTCCCGGGTGACCATGTAGCCTTCGGTCCCGTTGGTGTTGGAAAGCGAAAGGATGGTCTTGTGGGCGACCTCCCGGTCAATGCGCAACCCGATTTCTGCAAAGAGTTCGTAGGGGAAGCCGGCAAAAATCCAACTCCCCAGCCCCACCAGGGTCTGCCTTTGGTGATACACCGACTCCTCCTGATATCCATTGGCGTAGGAGGCTATGACGTTTTCCAGGTGATTGGCAATCATGCCGTCCAGGTTGACCGTCTTTCCCTTGTAATCTGGAAGCATTTCCTTCGCCTTTTCCAGGCTCATACGGGGCTTCAGCGGTACGTCCACCTCTCCTTCCGATACCAGAAGCTCAGCATCCTGCCACTCTCCCAGTCCCTCGTAAATCCTCAACACATCACGGGCGGCAATGGCTCCCAGTTCTCTGACGTAGGAAATATCCCCCACCGTCTTTTGGTTGGAAAGGCGCGGTCCAATATCCCCCTGGGGTCCGTTGAAAAAGGCGGTGATACCCCCTGTCTTTTCCTCCAGGGCATCGGTCATAATCCCCGACCAGTCCCGGGTGATCTCCCGGTTACAGCCGGCAGCCGTACCGTGGGCACCGTAGTGAATCATATTGGCTACTACTCTTCCCTCGTCATCCCGGAAGGAAAGAATCGTCATGCGCCGATCCATAATCCCCCAGGGATTTTGCCCCAATACGACCTTGTCTTCGGTTGTCAGTTCCCGTCGGTTCACCCCAACCAGACTTTCCCCAACCGCAGTTGCCATGGTGACCGGTTGCTGATTTCTCTTCGCATCCGCAACCGCCTGTAAAATGCCGGGAAGGAAGATCTTCTCGCAGTATTCGGTATCCACCGGTCCCCAGCCCTCTTCCCCGGCGGTATTGGGTCCCGAATGGGTATGAGTTGCCGAAAGGAGAATGTGTCCGGCCGGAATATCAAACCGCTGGGCCAATAGTTCCTGAATTTCCTTTGCCAGGTCGCTGTGGACCAGGCACACGGTCAGGCTGATCATCAGCGCCTTCTTTTCCCCCTGGGAAAACCAAAATGCCGTTGCCGTCAGGTCGTCGGCCAAAGCATTGGAATACACGTCGGGTGAATAGCCGTAAAGCTGTCCGCCAATGGCCGGCGTAATAATCGCTCTGCCGACCCCCAAATGCAACCGTTCCATATTATTCCCTTTCTTTTTCGATACGTATTTCACTTCCGCCCCATTCCACCAGGGTAAAACCGGTGCGATCGGGGGCTTGTAGAATCTGGGGTTCCATTTCCACCTTCTCCTCCACCCCCTGCCAGGTCATGAAGACCCGGATGGTGGTATCGGGTGTGGGGATTACCGTAAGCTCTGCGGCTTCGGTATAAGCCTGGGTTTGGAAGGAGATCAGGTTGAAGGGGTTTTGCTCCATCATAGGAAGCCAGAATACGATGAATTCGTTGGCTTCCCGGCGGGTCAACCCCAGCTTTTCCAGGGCATCCTCCAGGAAGGCGGCGGTATCTTCCCCCGCCACGCAGAAGCCCCGGGAGGTATCAAAATCCGCCTGCGTTTCCCCTTCCCAATATAGGTAGTTGTAGCTTTGTCCCCTTCCGTCCACCAGGGTACCATCGGGGTATGCGGTCACCCGCCAGCCTTCTTCGTAGGCAGGATAGGTACAGGTCAGCTTTCCGTCTAATTCCAATTCCACCGAAACCTCGGTGGGCTCTTCGGGGTAAAGGTAGATCACCGGCTTGTAGCAAACGTCGGGGTCCAGGGACAGGTTACTGGCTTCCACCGAAAGCACCTCGGCTTCCACCCGATATTCCTCTTCATCGTAATACACCGTTCCGTATTCCACCACGATCTGATCCCCCACGCACCAATCGGCCCCAAAGCTACCGTTGAGCTTGACGGTGTAGGGCATGGGCACCACGGGATAGGCAAAGACGCAATCGGCGTAGATCTTGTCGATCACCAGATCCTCCAGAAGCCCCTCGGTATAGGGTTCCAGGGCGGCGGTATCGATCCACTCCCCTTCATAGTTCAGGTGGCGCAGGTCGTTTGCCAGGGTGATCTTTGTCTCGTTAATGGCGGCGGGGTAGATCTCCATGATACCGCCGGTGTAGGTGACCTCCACAATATCACCGATTTCAGCCCCGGCTTGCTTCAAAAGCTCCCAGCTTACCGAAATCAGGTCGCTGGAGCTCCGTTCCCATTCCCCCTCCAGGGGCGCCACCAGGGCGGTCGTGAAGGTGGAATTGTAGTGGTCGGTCACCACCGCCAGGAATTTCTGTTCCACGTGATCCACCTCGTACCACCAAAGCTCCTCCATGGGAATTTTTCGCTTCTCGCCCCAATAGACGCGGGTGGCCTCATATACACCATCCTCGGTGATACGGTTCCAGTCCACGATCTTATAGGTCAGGGCTACGTATTCCCGGCTTCCCCCGTCGTCGGCAGAGGTTTGGGGAATAGGCAGAAAGAAAACAATCGCAAGCAAAAGCAATGCCGCAACAGCTATCCAGAGCTTCTTTTTCATAAAAGCTTCCTCCTTTTGGGGGTGATTACCCCTATGACGCAGGGAAATTCCAAAAAGTTCCGGTTACTTTTTCAATTGCTCCGCAAGATAGCTCCCCACACCCTCCCCAAGGGAAAGCATGGTACGGGTCAGACGCACCGTGGAGGAAGCAATGTGGGAGAAGGAGGCTCCCCGGCAGGCCACGAACAGGTTATCGTATTCCCGGGTCATGGTACATTCCAGGGGAATTTCGTAGGGATATTCCAACTCCTTGCACATACCGCTTTCTCCGTGGATATCCAATGCGTGGTCCCCAATGGCCACCGTGCGGCCTACCTTAGGCTGACGTAAAAGCCCCGCCCGCACGTCCCCTTCCCGAAGGACGTATTTGCCCACCAGGCGGTAGCTTTCCCGCACCCCAGCCTGGTAGATATTCACCAGGGTGTAGCCCTGCATTCCCTTTTCGGTCTGCAGATAGTGCCAATAAGCCCGTACCCGGGCATGACCCACCTGGTCGGCTTCGTCCCCCAGGGCAAAGTATTCCTGCCCCTGCATGGTGGGAAGCATATTCACATTGAAATCACCATTGGGATATTGAACCATGTAGGATACGATATGGGGTTGAAAGGTACCAAGGTCCACAGCGGCATATTCAGCCGGTACAGGATCGATGTGTTCCTCATCCTCAACTTTTT
>JAFYNU010000445.1 GCA_017547975.1 Clostridia bacterium | reverse complement strand
ATCATCTTTCCCACTTCTGGGAAATGCAGTATGCCGCAAACGGCTGGAACCAGCTCTACCACGGCAAAAAGGTGGGTATCGGCGCCGCCATCGTGGCAGATATTTACCACAACATCACAAAGCTGGAAACCATCGAAACCAAGGTTACCCCCCTGGAGGAAGCCAGACTTCGTCCGGTTTTCGGCAAGCTTTACGATATGCTCATGAAGGAAAATACGCCCAATCCCTTGGATCAGGTGGATCCCGAATTCCTGAAAGTCCATTGGCAGGAAATCCGGGACATCGTCAAAAATGACGTGCCCACCGGGGAAGAAATCCGGGAGCTCCTGCGTCTGGCTGGTGGCGAACCCGATTATCAGACCGCAGGGATTCCGGCAGACCTTGGGGAAAACGCAAAACGCTTCGGTCATTACGCCCGTTTCCGCATGACCCTCTTGCGCATTACCAACGACATGATCTGTCATGGTGAGGAGATCTATCCATGAGTATGAAAGAAATGGAACTTTTCCTCCTGGACATGGATGGTACCATTTACCTGGGAAACGACCTGTTTCCCCAGACTCCGGGATTTTTGGCGGCTATCCGGGAAAAGGGTGGTAAGTACGTTTTTCTGACCAACAATTCCTCAAAGAATAAGGAAGCCTACGCCAAAAAGCTTCAGAACCTTGGCATCAATGCCACCGAGGAGGACGTGTTCTCATCCGGGGACGCCACCGCCATCTGGCTTCGGGAAAACCTTGGGGGTAACAAGCTCTACGTGGTGGGAACCGAGGTTCTTTGCGACCTTTTCCGCAAGGCGGGGTTCGAACTGACCGCCGAAAACCCCGATGCCCTGGTGCTGGGGTTTGATACCGAGCTTACCTACGAAAAGCTTCGCATTGCCCACGACCTGATCATCGACGGTACCAAATGGATATGCACCCACCCCGACCTGGTTTGCCCTGTAGAGGGGGGACGCAGTATTCCTGATACCGGCAGTATGATCGCCCTTCTGGAAACCTCCACCGGACGCCACCCCGATCTGATCGTGGGGAAACCCAATCCCATCATCATCGAATCAGCCCTCCGTCTTTATGGAGGGAAGAAGGAAACCACCTGCATGGTGGGGGACCGGCTCTATACCGATATCGCAGTGGGGCAGAATGCGGGGATTACCTCGGTTCTGGTCTACACAGGAGAAACCAGCCGGGAGGAATACGAAGCCCAAACCAAATACCATGCCGACTATGTCTACCCCTCGGTGGGAGAAATCGCCGCCGAGCTCCGGGAAGCATAAGGAGAAGAATATGACCGATTCCGTTCGTATTAACGAGGCAATCCGTAAAGCTCTTGCCGAAGGCAAATCGAGCTATACCATTGCCGCAAAGAATCCCAATAGTGAGGATGGAAAATACTATTTGGACAGCCCCATTGTATTGCCCTCCAACTTCACGCTGTATCTTTTTAACTGTACCCTGACCATGGTGGCCGATTGTTATGCCAACATGATCGTTTCCGAGGGGGTATTTGACGAATACGCCTCGGTGGAAACCCAAAAGAATGATATTCGCGTTATTGGCATCGGCCAGGCCGTCCTGGATCAGGGACCCAACAATGACCTGACCGAAAAGACCTCCGAAAAGGATGGCAGACCGCATATCATGCACAACT
>JAFYNU010000444.1 GCA_017547975.1 Clostridia bacterium | reverse complement strand
TTGCCGCCGCCTCATCCAACAGATCCACCGCCTTGTCCGGCAGACGCCGGGTAGTCAAATACTGTACCGCCAGATCCACCGTCACCTCCAACAGCTCCCGGGGAATCGTCACCCCGTGATGGTCTTCATACCGGGGTCGCAACCCTTCCAAAATCGCAATCGCATCCTCCCGTCCCGGCTCCTCCACCGGAACCACCGAGAACCGTCGTTCCAAAGCGCTGTCCTTTTCGATATGTTTCCGATATTCCCCCCAGGTGGTTGCTCCGATCAAATGCAGTTCTCCCCTGGCCAGGGCGGGTTTCAGAATATTTGCCGCATCGATGGCCCCGTCTGCACCCCCGGCTCCCACCAGAGTATGGATTTCATCGATAAACAAAATCACGTTACCGGCACGGCAGATTTCCCGCAGTATCGCCTTGATACGCTCTTCAAACTCCCCCCGGTACTTCGTCCCGGCAATCACCGCGGAAAGCTCCAGCTCCAGAATGCGCTTATTGACAAGACATTCCGGTACCCTGCCATCCCGAATCGCCAGTGCAAGACCCTCCACCACGGCAGTTTTTCCTACACCGGGTTCTCCCACCAAACAGGGATTATTTTTCGTCCGGCGGCACAGAATGTGGACCAACTGGCCGATTTCCTCCTCCCGGGCCACCACCGGATCCAAACGCCCGGCTTCTGCCATTGCCGTAAGATCGTTTCCAAAACGCAGGAGAGAATCACTTACCATACTATTCCTCTTCGCCGGTCGATATATTTTAGGCGGTTGCAGCGCATCGTTTACCCCCTCCAGCAGGGATTGTACGGGAATTTCCAACTGTTTCAGAATTCCGAGTGCAGTTCCCTTCTCCTCCCGCAATACGGCATACAGAAGGTGATCGCACCCCACCTCATCAGCACCCAACCGTTCGGCTTCTCTTCCCGCCTGCTCCAAAATGTGTTTCCCCCGGGGTGTCATCCCCCTCGGTTCCATACCTCCGCAGCCTTTCCCAACCAAATGCAGAATAGCCTCCTCCACCGCCTTCTGCCGGAGCCCCACCTGCTTCAGTAGTATCTGCCCCTCATTTTCACTGGCCAACAATCCCCACAGGAAGTGTTCACTGCCAACCGACGAATGCCCCATTTTTCCGGCAACCGCAAACGCATCGGCCAGCACCAGTTTTGCCCTGGCTCCCAACTGACTATATCTTTTTTCCATATTTTCCCCCTTTCAACACCCATTCCTCTGCATTTTTGGAAAGGAACCCCAATTTATTGGTATCATAATCAAATTTTCCAAAAAATATTCACCAATTTTCAAAATAGGTGTTGCATTTTTTCCGATTTGTGATAGAATAGAACTGAACATTTTGGAAGGAGATTTACTATGGCATACGTAATTACTGATAAGTGCATCAGCTGTGGCGCCTGCGAGGGTGAATGCCCCGTTTCCGCTATCTCTGCTGGCGACGGCAAGTACGTTATCGACCCCGATACCTGTGTCGATTGCGGCGCTTGTGCAAGTGCTTGCCCCGTAGAAGCCCCCGAACAGAACTAATTATTCTCGAAGGAGCCAATGTCGGAGCCGCTTTCTGCGGCTCCGATTTTTCCTTTTGATGAGGAGGAGCTTATGCATTACGAGGATCTGGGGGTATTCCATCTGCAAATTGCACAGCCCGATGGGATTACGAAATTTGGAACCGATTCTATTCTCCTGTCCGATTTCGCCGCCCGCAAACTGCGTTCCGGTATGCGTATTATGGATCTTTGCACCGGATGCGGCATTGTGGCACTTCTTCTTGCCGCTCGCCGACAGATCAATGCTTCCGGCATAGAGATTGATCCAATTGCTGCCGCTGTCGCCAGGAATAATGGAGAGCACAATCATATCCCCCTTGATATTATCAACGGCGACCTGCGTACCACCCCCATCCCGGCAGGAGCCTTTGATCTGATCACCTGCAATCCCCCCTATTTTCCATCAAACATTCCCCAAAGTCCTACCCCTTCCCGCCGCGCCGCCCGAAGCGAAGAGACCTGTAGCTTCGACGACGTATGCCGCGTTGCCTCCCACTCCCTCAAATTTGGAGGATTATTCTTTGCCGTGTGGCGTCCCGAGCGTCTTTGCGACGCCTTTTATGCCATGCGTACCCACAATATAGAGCCAAAATGTATCCGCTTCGTTGCTCATACGGAAGATCGGGCCCCCTTCGCCGTCCTTTTAGAAGGAAAAAAAGGCGCCGCCCCGGGCCTGATTCCCATGCCTACGCTGTTGATGAACCAACCCGAAGTCCGGGAAATTTACGCCGGAAGATACGGAGGATCCCATGGAACTTGCTAAAAATACCTTATACGTCGTGACCACCCCCATCGGAAACCTTTCCGATCTGACCCCCCGAGCTCTGGAGGTATTGGAAAAGGTGGATTTTGTGGCCGCGGAAGATACCCGTGTGGGCGGCAGTCTGCTGGCTCACTTTGGCATTAAGAAACCTCTCGTAAGCTACTACGAGCACAATAAGCGGGAGCGAGGGGAAATGATCATTGCCCGCATCCTGGAAGGGGAGAGCTGTGCCCTGATCAGCGATGCCGGTACCCCTGCCATTTCAGACCCGGGTGAAGACCTTGCCAAGCTTTGTGTAGAGCGGGGTGTGAAGGTTTCTCCCATCCCCGGCGTATCCGCCCTGATCACCGCCCTGTCTGCCTCCGGTATGCCCTCCGGACGTTTCTGTTTTGAAGGCTTCCTTTCCATGAGCAAAAAAAGCCGCCGGGAACACTTGTCCGACCTGGTAGGAGAACGGCGCACCATGATTTTTTACGAAGCTCCCCACAAGCTCCGGGCTACCCTGGATGATTTTTACAAGACTTTTGGTGACCGAAAGATCGTCCTTGCCCGGGAACTAACCAAGCTCCATGAAGAATTCATTCACACAACTCTGTCGGGCGCCATCGAATATTACAAGGACGTCAATCCCAAGGGAGAATTCGTTTTGATTCTGGAGGGCGACACCTCCCCCCGGGAAGCTCCCATGTCCCGCAACGAGCGTTACCGCCAAAAGCTTGCCGAAAAGCGTGCAGCCGAGGAAGAAGAATGAAATCCTTGTACCTGATCGGCGGTCCCATGGGCGTAGGGAAAACTACAGTATGTCAACTTTTGAAGAAGACTCTTCCAAACACCGTCTTCCTGGATGGAGATTGGTGTTGGGATGCGGATCCCTTTGTGGTAACCCCTGAAACCAAGACCATGGTAATTGATAACATCTGCCATCTGCTTAACAATTTTTTGGCTTGCTCCGCCTACTCCAATGTGGTTTTCTGTTGGGTCATGCACGAGGATACCATTATCAACGATATTCTCCTTCGTTTGCAAATCGATGGCGTTTTGGTTCATTCGATTTCCTTAGTGGCCACCTCCAAAGCCCTTCAAGAGCGCCTTTCGTTCGATATTCAAGCAGGACTGCGCCAGCCCGACGTGATCCGGCGAAGTTTATCCCGTCTCCCACTCTATCAAGCACTCTCCACAACAAAGATCGATACTACCCATAAATCACCCCGCCAGGTTGCCGACGAAATTATCTCCCTATAACGACAAAAAGACCGTTTCCTTTTCGGAAACGGTCTTAATTTGTTTACTCAACCATTCGGAGAATCGAAGATTACTTCTTTTCTTCTTCCTTCTTGGGTTCGTAGTTTACCAGTTCGATGATGGCCATTTCAGCAGCGTCACCGCGGCGAACACCGGTACGGATGATACGGGTGTAACCGCCGACTCTTTCAGCATAGAAAGGAGCGATCTCGTTGAAGAGCTTGTAAGCAACATCTTCCTTGGTAATGAAGGAGAAAACCTGGCGCTTGGAAGCAAGCGTGTTGGTCTTTCCGAGGGTAATCATCTTTTCGGCAAGAGGACGGACCTCTTTTGCTCTGGTAACAGTGGTTTCGATCTTGCCGTTCTCAAGCAGATAGGTAACCATAGCACGGAGCATTGCCATACGCTGATCGGTAGGTCTGCCGAGCTTGCGGGTTCCGGGCATCTTGAAAACCTCCTTTAATATAAGTTAGGGAATCAGTTTCCCTGATCTTCTTCTTTTTGCAGGGATAAGCCCAAAGCATTGAGCTTGTTGATGACCTCTTCCAGAGACTTTCTGCCGAGGTTGCGGACCTTCATCATGTCCTCCTCGGTCATCTTGGTCAGGTCTTCAACAGTGTTGATGTTGGCTCTCTTCAGACAGTTAAACGATCTGACCGAGAGGTCCAACTCTTCAATGGTCATAACAAGGACCGTGGACTTTTCGGTATCGACCTCGCCGCCATCCGCAATGGGACGGGGAGCGATATCGCCGGAAAGGGCCGCAAAGTCCTCCAAGAGATCGATCAGATGCTTAGCCGACCAGGCCACCGCTTCCTGAGCGGTGAGGGTCTTGTCGGTCCAGACTTCAAGCGTCAGCTTATCCAAGTCTACATCCTTACCTACACGGGTGTTTTCCACAGTGTAGTTGACCTTGGTGACCGGGGTAAAAATAGAATCAATCGGAATCAGTCCGAGGGGAGCCTGAGCAGGCTTATTCATCTCGGCGGAAACGTAGCCGTAACCGTGGTTCAGAGTAAGTTCCATGTTCAGGGTAGCGCCTTCAGACAGGGATGCAATCAGAAGATTCGGGTTAAGGATCTCTACTTCTGCATCAGCTTTAATATCACCGGCTCTCACTTCGCACGGACCGGTTGCTTCGATGAGCAGGGTCTTTGCGGTGGGTGCGAACAGGCGTGCTCTGATATCCTTCACATTCAGCACGATTTCGGTAACATCCTCTTTAACACCGGGGATGGTGGAAAACTCATGCATGACGCCATTGATTTTGATGGTAGTGATAGCAGTACCGACAATGGACGATAACAGCACACGTCTCAGCGAGTTACCCAGGGTCGTTCCGTAGCCTCTCTGCAGAGGTTCTACCACAAACTTGCCATAGGAACCATCAATTTCACTGCTGACACATTCAATAACAGGCTTCTTAATCTCTAACAAATCCTGCACCCTCCTTTATTGAAATAAACGAGCCAAACGATTTGAACCTCAAGCGAATTACTTGGAGTAAAGTTCGACGATGAGGTGTTCCTCGATCGGGAGGTCGATGTCCTCTCGTGCGGGGAGTGCGACAACCTTACCTTCGCAGGTATCGCGGTTCATATCCAACCACTTCGGAATGGGGCGAGTAGCGTTCGCTTCGTTGATGTACTTGAACTTCTCGCTGGAACGGCTCTTTTCGACCAGAGCGATCACGTCACCCTGCTTAACCAGGTAAGAGGGAATGTTGACCTTCTTGCCGTTCACGGTGAAGTGAGCGTGGCGGACAAGCTGTCTTGCTTCGGGACGGGACATAGCCAGACCGAGACGGTAGACAACGTTGTCAAGACGGGACTCCAGAATCTGGAGCAGGTTAACACCGGTAACGCCCTTCATCTGTTCTGCCATATCGAAATACTTGGCAAACTGGCTTTCCAGAACGCCGTAGTAACGACGGGTCTTCTGCTTTTCACGCAGCTGGATGCCATATTCTTTAGCTTTGGTTCTGCCCTGTCCGTGCTGGCCAGGAGCATATTCTCTGCGGCTAAGCGCGCACTTATCCGTATAGCATCTGTCGCCCTTGAGGAAAAGCTTCTGCCCTTCGCGACGGCACATTCTGCACACGGCTTCGGTATATCTTGCCATTTTGAATTACACCTCCATAATAGGTAAAAGCCCGATAAAATACGGTCTTTGAATCTTTGTCTGAATCAGACGCGGCGACGCTTCGGGGGACGGCAGCCATTGTGGGGGATCGGGGTGACATCCTTGATCATGGTGACTTCCAGACCAGCAGCCTGGAGGGCACGGATGGCAGCTTCTCTTCCCTGGCCGGGGCCTCTGACGTACACTTCAACGCTCTTCAGGCCATGTTCCATAGCGGCCTTGGCAGCGGTTTCAGCAGCGGTCTGAGCAGCAAACGGGGTGCTCTTCTTGGAACCGCGGAAACCAAGTTCACCGGCGGAAGCCCAGGACAGAGCGTTACCCTGAGTATCGGTAAGAGTTACGATGGTATTGTTGAAGGACGAACGGATATGAGCCGCGCCTTTTTCAATATTCTTGCGTTCGCGGCGCTTCTTGGAAACAGCCGCTCCCTTTTTGGGCGCATTCTTGCCAGCCATTTATGAGTCCTCCTCTTTACTGTTTCTTGTTGGCGATGGTCTTCTTGGGTCCCTTGCGGGTACGCGCATTGGTTTTCGTGCGCTGACCGCGAACCGGAAGGCCTCTTCTGTGTCTGGTGCCTCTGTAGGAACCGATTTCAATCAGTCTCTTGATGTCAAGAGCGACGTCGCGGCGAAGGTCACCTTCCACGACGTAGTCGCGGTCGATGGCTTCACGAAGACGGGAAATTTCGTCATCGGTCAGATCCTTAACACGGGTGTCAGGATTGACGTTTGCAGTTTTCAGAATGTCATTGGAGAGTTTTCTGCCAATACCATAGATATAGGTCAAGCCTATCTCAATGCGCTTTTCGCGCGGCAGGTCTACACCGGCTATACGAGCCATTTATTGCTGCACCTCCATTGGTTATTTTGTGTGTGATTTAGCCTTGCTTCTGCTTATGTTTCGGTCCGTTCTTCGGATCGGAGCAGATAACCATAACAACGCCCTTGCGGCGGATAACTTTGCACTTGTCGCAAATCGGTTTGACCGAGGGTCTTACCTTCATATTATAGTACCTTCCTTCTTTGGTTTCTTACTTGGAACGCCATGTAATTCTGCCTTTTGTAAGGTCATAAGGGGACATCTCAAGGGTCACCTTATCACCCGGAAGAATTTTGATGAAGTTCATTCTGAGCTTACCGGAAATGTGGGCGTGTACCCGATGCTTATTCTGGAGCTCAACAAGGAACATAGCGTTTGGCAGCGCTTCTATGACGATACCTTCCAATTCAATAACATCATCCTTTGCCAAGGCGGCATACCTCCTTCACATGGAATCTATCATTGCTTCCCTATTCAGGAAGCGTGAGTAACACCGGATCCCCATCTGTTATGAGAACCGTGTGTTCATAATGGGCCGACAGCGCGTGATCCAAAGTCAGCACCGTCCATCCGTCCGACAATACCCGGACGCCGTAGGTACCGGCATTGACCATCGGCTCAATTGCAATCGTCATTCCGGCGCGAAGTCTGGGCCCATGTCCCGGCTCACCGAAGTTGGGAACCTCAGGATCCTCGTGAAGGTTTGCGCCCACACCGTGGCCCACAAACTTTCTTACCACCGAAAATCCGTTGTCTTCACAATACTTCTGAATCGCATGGGAGATGTTGCTCAACTTCTGCCCTTCACGCGCAAATTTTATACCTTCATAGAAACTCTGTCTCGTGACGGTAATCAGTTTCTCTGCCTCGGGAGTAATCTTCCCACAGGCGAAGGTACCCGCGGTATCACCATGATACCCTTTGTAAGTGGCCCCTACGTCGATCTTTACCAGATCGCCTTCCTTGATTACTCTTTTGCCGGGAATTCCGTGTATCACCTCATCATTGATGGAGACACAAGCCGCGGCCGGAAACCCGCCGTAACCCAGGAAGGAGGGGATCATGCCGTTGTCCGCGATAACCTTTCTTACCGCCATGTCAACGTCGTGCGTTGTTACCCCCGGCTCAATCATTGCGCCGGCGGCGGCGAGTGCTTGCCCTGCAACCTTACCGGCACAGCGCATGCACTCGATTTCATACGGTGATTTGATCGTAATCATTCCGTAATCCCCAACGCCTCAAAGATCCTCTTGGTGATGTCGGGAATGGAACCCATTCCGTCGATCTTATGAAGGATCCCTTCTTTTTCATAGTAAGCCTTCACCGGTTCGGTCTGGGCATGGAATACTTCCAGTCTGGCCTTCACGGTTTCTTCCTTATCATCTTCTCTCTGGAAGAGGGCGGCGCCGCATTTATCGCAAACGCCTTCGGAAGCGGGCTTATTATAAAGCACATGGTAGGACGCGCCGCAGTTCTTGCAGCTGCGTCTTCCGGACATTCTGCCGATAATCGCTTCATCGTCGGTTTCGATAGAAACCACCGAATCGATCTGGGCACCCATGTCCTTCAAGGCTTCCGCCTGGGCCACGGTTCTGGGATAACCATCCAGGATGTACCCATTTTCGCAGTCCTTTTCGGAAAGACGGTTCTTGAGCATATCGACAATCAGATCGTCGGGCACCAGATTGCCGCTTTCCATGAAGCCCTTGGCCTTTAGGCCAAGCTCGGTACCCTCCTTCAGATGCGCACGCAGGATATTCCCGGTGGAAATGGAGGGGATCCCAAGCTTTTCAATGATCTTCTCCGCCTGCGTGCCTTTGCCCGCACCCGGAGCGCCTAACAAGATAATTTTCATAGTTCTCTCGTCCTTATTCCAGGAAGCCCTTATGGTGGCGCATAATCAGCTGCGCTTCCAGAGCCTTTACGGTATCCAGAGCAACACCAACAACGATCAGAACGGTGGTACCACCCAGAGCGATGCCGCTGAGGGAGGAGGAGAACACGCTGACGATGATGGGGAGCACAGCGATGATACCGAGGAAAATCGCACCGATTACGGTGACCTTCTTGAGCACTCTGTTGATGAAATCGGCAGTCGGCTTGCCGGGACGATAGCCCGGAATGGAGCCGCCCTGGTTCTTCAGGTTATTGGCCACTTCAATGGGATTGAACTGGGTATAAGCGTAGAAGAAGGCGAAACCGATAATCATTACAAAGTAGAGGACCACGTAAACCGGGGAGGGGGAGGACAGCCAGGATACCAACGCATCACCGATACCCGTGAACTTATTACCGAAACCAGAGGGAGTCTTGCCCATGAAGGAGTAGATAATAGAGGGGAGGGAAACGATGCTGGAAGCGAAGATAACCGGCATAACACCAGTCATATTGACCTTGAGGGGAATATGAGAGGACTGTCCGCCATAAATCTTTCGGCCAACCACACGCTTTGCGTACTGGGTGGGGATACGTCTTTCGGCATCGGATACGAAGACGATGAAGACAACCACAGCCAGGAAGGCAATCAGCACAGCAGCCAGAACGAAAATGTTCAGGGTGCCGGCAGCCACATTTGCATAGAGGCTGATAGCGACCGAAGGAATACGAGAGATGATACCGACAAACAGGATCATGGAGATACCGTTGCCGATACCGTAGGTGGTGATCTGCTCACCCAGCCACATGATGATAGCCGAGCCAGCAACGAAGGAAGCGATGATCGCGAAAGCCTTCCAGACGTTCGGATCTTCGAGAACCTTGATCACAGAGCCATCGTTCAGGGTAACTTCCATATTACGGATGGCCATGAAGTAGGCAAAGCCCTGAATCAGACCGATGATAACCGTTACGTAACGGGTGAGAGCGGCCTGCTTCTTTCTGCCCTCTTCGCCGCCTTCCTTGACCATCTTCTCAAGAGCCGGAATGGCAATGGTGAGAAGCTGGACAATAATGGAGGCGTTGATGTAGGGAGTAATGGACATGGCAAACAGGGTCATGCTCTGGAATGCACCACCGGAAAGGAGGTTCAGATAACCAAAGAACTGGTTGCCAGTCGAGTTGAAGATCAAACCAACCGCTTCGGGGTTTACGTAGGGAACCGTGATGGTGCCCATGCCGATGCGGGTGATGAGAAGAATCAAAAGGGTGAAAAGGATTTTATGACGAAGTTCTTTAATGCTCCAAGCGTTTTTAATCGTCTCAAACATTAAATCACCTCAATCTTCCCTCCGGCTGCTTCGATCTTTGCTTTCGCAGATTCAGAGCAAGCACTTACCTTAACAGTAAGGGGAACATTGATCTCTCCGTTGCCAAGGAGCTTAATACCATCAAATGTCTTCTTTACCAAGCCAATGCTCTGGAGAGCCCCAGTATCCACGACTGCGTCCTTTTCAAAACTCTGGAGATCAGAGATGTTAATGGTGGCGTAAACAGTGGCGAACTTGTAGTTGTTGAAACCACGCTTCGGCTGTCTACGCTGCAGGGGCATCTGACCGCCTTCGAATCCGGGACGGACACCGCCGCCGGAACGCTGGCCCTGGCCCTTATGACCACGACCGCCGGTCTTGCCGTTGCCGCTGCCGGGGCCGCGGCCCTTGCGCTTGCCAACAATCTTCTTGTCAGCAGGAGTAAGATTACCTAAATTCAGCATTTTGTGCCTCCTTAATCAACGATTTCGGTCTTGACCAGGTAAGAGATCTGAGCGATCTTACCCTTGGTCATATCGTTGTCGGGCTGGACCGTGGTGTCGTTGATTCTCTTCAGGCCCAGTGCGTGAGCTGTTGCGATGTGTTTGTCGTGTCTGCCGTTGAGGCTCTTAACAAGCGTAACTTTAATCATGTTTCTACCTCCGTCAGCCCTGGATCTCGGCAACCGTCTTGCCTCTCTTGCGAGCGACTTCTTCAACGCCCGTGAGCTGCTTGAGGCCCTCGATGGTAGCGGAAACTACGTTCTGGGGGTTGTTGGAGCGCAGAGACTTGGTTCTGATGTTGGTGATACCAGCCATTTCCATGACGGCACGAACAGCGCCGCCGGCGATAACGCCGGTGCCTTCGGGAGCGGGCTTCAGCAGGACTCTGCCGGCACCGTATTCACCGATGACTTCGTGGGGAATGGTGTTTCCGAGAAGGGTTACCTTAACAAGATTTTTCTTTGCATCTTCAATCGCCTTACGGATGGCATCGGGAGCTTCGCTCGCCTTGCCGAGACCGTAACCGAGGATGCCGTTGCCGTTGCCAACGACGACCAGAGCGGAGTACTTATAAATACGACCACCCTTTACAGTCTTGGAAACACGGTTGGTAACGACTACTTTTTCCTGAAGCTCACCGAGTTCGGCGGCGTCAATTCTCTGAGACATGTTCGATCCTCCCCTTTAGAACTTGAGTCCGCCTTCACGGGCGCCCTCAGCTAATGCCTGTACACGGCCGTGATAGACGTAACCGCCGCGGTCAAAAACGATGGTTTCAACACCGGCAGCCTTGGCTCTTTCGGCGATCAGGAGGCCGACCTTCTTAGCCGCGTCCTTGTTTCCGCCGTAAGCGGTGAAATCCTTTTCAACGGTGGAAGCCGAAGCAATGGTCTTGCCGGCTACATCGTCGATAACCTGAGCGTAGATGTGCTGAGCACTGCGGAACACGCAGAGTCTGGGCCGTTCGGGAGTGCCCGAAATAACGGCACGGACTCTCTTATGGCGTACGAGACGCGCTTTATTCGAATCTTTTCTGCTTACCATTATTTATGCACACTCCTTACTTCTTACCGGATTTGCCTTCTTTGAGGATGATAACCTCACCGGCATATCTGACGCCCTTGCCCTTGTAGGGTTCCGGAGGTCTCTTGGAACGGA
>JAFYNU010000443.1 GCA_017547975.1 Clostridia bacterium | reverse complement strand
TTCTATCCGGCGGCATCGACACCCTGGATTGGTTTGATTACAAATCCTTCCGCTATGCATCGTTGATTCTTCCAAAAGGGACCGAGGTCGATCAGATTTATTTCCTTGCACGTCATTATCCTTTCGAATTGAAAACCAATCTGAAACCTGAATACCAGGGAGATCCTGCGATCGAATCCATTTGGAATCTCAGCGTAAATTCTCTTCGTCTCGGGGTCCAGGAAGTCATCCAGGATTGTATGGAACGGGAGAAAGGTTTTTATTTGGGAGACGGTTGTTATTCCTCTCTGGCACATGCCATCCTGACCGGAGATGACCGCATGACACGAAAACTCATTGACGATGCGTTCAGCACAGATTTTATCACCTCCGGACTCGTCACCTGCATGGATTGTTCTCTCATGCAGGAAATCGCCGAATATCCGCTTATCATGGTTTATCTAATCTGGTGGCACTACCGCCTGCGCGGAGATAAAGCATATTTGGAAAAACATTATGATGATACCATTGCCCTCCTGGAAAGCTATCGCATCAACTACGAAAAGGAGTATTTGCTCTCTCATCTTGACAAGTGGTGTGTTGTGGAATGGCCGAAAAATTTCCAGGATGGCTACGATGTGGATATTACTGAGGGCAAGATCTGCGAAGAAGCCCACGTATCCCTGAATGCGTATTATTTGGAGGCAATTCACACAGCGAACCGTATTGCAAAAGAGCTTGGAAAACCGGCTTACAGAGATACCGCACCGTTAAAGGAAGCATTCTTCAAAGCATTCTATGATTCTGATGCCCATCTCTTCTGCGATGGCGTCAACACCCGTCACAAAAGCTACATTGGAAATATCTTCCCCTTTGCCTATCATCTTTGCCCTGACAGCGAATACGAGGCCAATATGCGTGATATGATTTCCCGTCGCAAAGCATCCGATCTATCCTTTTTCGGCACCTTTGCTCTGCTGCAGGGCCTTGCCAGCCGGGATGACGCAGAATTACTATCCGTCATTCTCCATGATACGGGTGCCTGGCTCCGTATGCTCCGGGAAGGTGCCACAACCACCTTTGAAGGATGGGGGAGAGACACCAAATGGAATACCTCCCTGTTCCATCTTACCATGAGCGACGTCGCCGTATTTTTGGCTGATTTGGATCAATTCCATCTCTTTTCGCGGGAATAAATAATACTTGAGATATTTTGTCATTTCGTGTATAATATAGGGGAGAGGTATCCCTCAATCTATTTCCATACGGAGGATCTCCCCTGTGGCACGTAATCACATACGCAATCGGATCCTGACAAGCTGGTGGCTTCGTCACATTGTCATCGGAACCATCGCCTTTGTATTGCTGTTCCTTTTCGCTTTATATCTCATTCCTGCAAGCGCACTGCATGGGTATGTTCATACTCATATTGCTTCCGCCGAGAATTTCACCCCCGATGAATTCGGTTTGACTGCAACTCCCTTTACCGTAACAACTGCGGATGGTTTGATTTTGGAGGGGGAGGAATTCCGGGCAGAGCACACCAAGGGTGTGGTCATCATGACTCCCGGTCTTTATAACCCGGTGGCAAGTGCACTTTATGGTCATGTCAAATTGTTTCTGGAAAACGACCTTTCGGTCATCGTCTATTCTCCACGGGCGCATTCCGGAAGCGAGGGTAAATTGGTTGGGCACGGAATAACCGAAGTGGCGGACGTTAACGCAATGATCGAATACGTTCGTTCCTTTACGGCCTACCTAAACCTTCCGATTATCCTGACTGGTTGGAATACCGGTGCTGCCACTTCCATCAATGCTGCGGCACAAAATGATTCGGTTAGTGCCGTCATTGCCATTGGCAGCTATTACAATACCCAAGACTACTTCACCGAGATTATGAAGGATGAAGCACAGGTTCCGGAATACTTCCAATCAATCGGCGAAGACTTCCTAAAGGTCTATCTTCGTACCACCTACGGAAAATCCGCCCTTGAGAATTCTCCCGACCGCAGTCTTGAGTCGCTTTCTGAATGTCCTATATTTTTCATTCATTCCACCGGAGACAATTTCATTTCATACACAGATTCCCAATCTCTCTTTGCAAAAGCCAGCCCACAATCCGAGATATGGGTCCGTGATATTGACTACAGCTATGTGACCGGTTATTTCATCAATCTGAACAAGGATCCGGAATACTGCGAAAAATTGATTGGATTCCTGAACGGATTGGTCTTCTTCCAAACAGAGGAGGGGTCGGGAGAGTAGGATTGCTCTCTCCTTCCCAGAAAAATTGCCCACCCCCAATTGAACAAAATGAATATTTTGTTCAATTGGGGGTGGGGGTTTTCCATAGAATAGCAGGTGAATTATGATTCATACCAACGACGTCCCAAAAGTCCTGCGCGACTTCCTTGTCTACATTGAAACCATAC
>JAFYNU010000442.1 GCA_017547975.1 Clostridia bacterium | reverse complement strand
GCCCTGGACCCGGAGCTTACCGGGGAGGTTTTGAAGGTGATCCGGGAGCTCAAGGAGAAGGAAACCACCATGATCATCGTCACCCACGAAATGCAGTTTGCCCGGGACGTGGCAGACTGGGTGGTGTTCATCGACAATGGAGTCATTGTGGAGCAGGGGAAACCAGAAAAGGTTTTCGGCAATCCGGAGGAGGAACGTACCCGCCGCTTCCTGGAACGCTATTCCGGAAAAGAATGATTTCAAATTGACAATTGACGGTTGACAATGGAACGTGAAGAAGAGCCGCCCCCGATCCGGGGCGGCTCGGTTTATTCCCGCTTCGCCTGGTATTTCACCCGGGTGGCTTCTCCGCCCCGCAGATGCCGCTCGGCTTTGTTGATATCTAAAATTTTCCGAACCTCTTCAAAAAGCTCCGGATCAATCCGATAAAGCTTTTCGGTGACGTCCTTGTGGACGGTGGATTTGGATATGCCGAATTCCCGGGCGGCGTCCCGCACGGTGCAACGCCGGGCGCTGATGAATTTGGCAAGTTGGATGGTGCGCTCTTCAATATAACCCCTGACCATGTGTGGTCCCCCCAAGCTCCTTTCCCCCCGGAACTGGCGAGGGGAGTTTTGCTTTTACTGTATGCCGGGGATGGGGCAGGTAGAACTGGCAAATTCAATTGACATGCCACCGGGGAAGTGTTATGATTGTGGTAAAGAAAATGGTTAGGAGGAAGCAGACCATGCCGACGATTCGGGTGAATTTTCAAAACCAGACGGGAAGAAGGATCAGACCCCTACACGGGGTAAATTCGGGACCGCTGACCAAGGTCTTTACCTACGATGCAAGACCCCTTTTCCGGGAGGGAGGATTTCCCTTTGCACGCCTGCACGACGTGGAATATCCCTATGGATCGGGGGAATTTGTGGATATTCCCTGTATTTTCCGGGATTTTCATGCCGATGAGACCCGGGAAGAAAACTACAATTTCGGTCTTACCGACGAATACCTGAAGGCTTGTGTGGAGGTGGGGTGTGAACCGCTCTTCCGGCTTGGGGTATCCATTGAGCACGCACCGGTGAAACGGCACGTTTTCCCGCCGCAGGATTTTGGAAAGTGGGCCAGGATCTGCGAACATATCATCCGCCATTATACCCAGGGATGGGCAAACGGCTTCCATTGGAATATACGCTACTGGGAAATTTGGAACGAAGCCGACAGCGCGGCAAGCGGAGCGGATAATATGTGGTGCGGTACGCCGGAAGAATTCTATGAATTCTATTGCGTCAGTGCCACCTATTTGAAGCAAAAATTCCCCCATTTGAAAATCGGCGGATGCGGTTATACAAGCGGGGTCAACCCCTTTATCGAGGACTTTTTCCGCTACCTGACGGCAAAACCGTACCGGGTGCCCCTGGACTTTTATTCATGGCACAGTTATACCACCGACGTATCCACGGTGGTGGACATGTCGCGGCGGGTGGCGTGTATGCTGGAATCCTTTGGCTATGGCGATGCCGAAAGTGTGTTTGACGAATGGAACTACATGCGGGACTGGAAGGACCAGGCCGAAAGCTACGTTCTTCTCAAAAACCACGTGGGCGCCGCCTTCTGCGGAGCCATGCTGTGTGCCATGCAAAATCATACCAATATTGCCGAAGCCAACTATTTTGAAGCCGACGTGGTAAAGGAATGGTGCGGGATCTTTACCGTGGATCGGATGAGCATCGGCGCACGCAAGGCGGTTTTGGCACCGCTGAAGCCCTTCTACGCCTTCCGGGCATTCCACACACTCTATCAAATGGGAAGGGAAGTTGCGGTGGAGGGAGAAGAGCCCGGCTTGTATGCAACTGCGGCTGTGGGCGAAGGGAAAGCCGGCCTGCTGATCGCAAATTATGGAAAAGGGAAAACTTCCGCAAAGCTCCTTCTTTCGGGTCTTCCCGGACCGGTGGAAGTGCGGGTGGTGGACGCGGAAAGGACCTTTGAGCGGGTCATGACCCTTTCTCCCACCGCAGGGGAGCTTTGCGCAACCATGGAGCTCGGGGAGAATACCCTCCTTTACCTGGGGTCGGCGTAGCGGAAGTTAAATGCAACTTTGAAGAAGATAAATTGGAAGAGGTAAGATTTATGGACGAAAAACAGATTCCTATTCCGATTCCAGGTTTCGGGAAAGAGGCGTGGATAATTTCCTGAATATGAAAGCCCTCGTGGGGGACAGGCAATTTGCTATTTACGAAAGCGGCGGCGCAAACGATTATATTGCAAAATTGAATAACTTCCCGGATTTCAATTGGAAAAAGCGGCAGAACAGAAGGAAGAACTTGCCTGCTGCGCTTCAATCGGAATTTGTTGGGACGCGGATATCGCAGTAGGGTAAAAAACGGCCACGGAGGGCTTCAAACGAAGCTTTCCGTGGCTGAATTTTTACTTTTTCTTTTGGGCTTTGCCGGGCTTGGATTCGGTTTCGGGCGCCGGATCGTGCTTTTTGTCGTAGTCGTCCACCATGCGCATCAGGGCCATGCCGGCGGTGCTGGAAAGCAGCATACAAACCACCAGCATACCGGTGATGAGGATGGTGTTACTGAATTCGGGCACCGAATTGGCCAGGTAACGGATGCCGAAGAAGAAGATCAGGAAGACGGTCAGGGTGAAGTAGGCCTGGAGAAGTCGTTTTTTCAGCATAATGGGTTCCTTTCGTTATTTGGATTGGGCAAGAAATGCCTCGGTTTCTTCTTTGGTGGGCATGGAGGAGGCGGCGCCCGGACGGGTCACCGAAATGGCGGAGAAGGCGGTGGCGAAGCGGATGGCATCGGCGGCATTTCTGCCTTCCGCCAGGGCGGCGGCGAAGGCGCCGTTGAAGGCGTCGCCGGCACCGGTGGTATCCACCGCATCCACGGTGAAGGCCGGGGTGAAGAAGGAGACATTACCGTCGGTGTAGTAGCTGCCCCGTTTACCCAGGGTGATGATTACCTGAGAGACCCCCTTGGAGAGGAAGAAGCGGGCGGCCTTTTCGGCATCGGCGTCGTTTTCCACCGGAATGCCGGTGAGAAGCTCGGCTTCGGTTTCGTTGGGGGTGATATAGTCGATCATGGCATAAAAATGATCCGGCAGGGGGGCGGCGGGGGCGGGATTGAGAATGGTCACGAGCCCCTTTTCCCGGCCCATTTTCAGGGCGGCTTCCACCACATCCATGGGGATTTCCAGCTGGGTCAGAAGAATGCCCGCCTCGTCAAAGGCTGGTTCGGCATTTTGAATATCTGCCGGGGTGATGGCGTGGTTGGCGCCGGGGATGACTACGATACGGTTTTGCCCGTCGGCGGACTGCACCTCAATCAGGGCACAGCCGGTGGTGACGGCGGGATCCACGATCAGGCGGGAGGTATCCAACCCGATGGCGGCAAAGTGGTCGGTGAGGGTGAT
>JAFYNU010000441.1 GCA_017547975.1 Clostridia bacterium | reverse complement strand
CCCATCAAAATCACCGGGCCCTCTTCGGCCTCCAGCAGGGCCTTGACGGTGGCAACCGCATTGCGCATTTCCGCCTTGGCCAGGCCGAAATGGCTCACCAGAACGGTAACCGGTTTTCCTTCCTCCGGCTCGATCACCGCCCGGAGAACGCATCGGGTTTCATAGTAGGCATCCTCGTCCCGCACGGGAGGATCGGGAATCAGAATGGTTTCGGCCTTTTTGATGGGCCAGCGGGAAAGCAGGGCATTGCCGTAGGGCCATCCCTCCCCCAACCGAATGGCGGCGGCAAAGTAGCCCTGGTAGCCCATCATGGCCGCCAGATTTTCCGCCTGGGAATAATACTCCGGAGAGGGACCCGCTTCGTACACTTCGTTGAGCCCCACAATATCTGCCCCCGCGTTGCGGATCACGTGGGCCAGAGCGGGCAACAGGATGATTTCCTTGCCCCCCGGGGCAATGCGGGTCTTGTAATTCAGCCCGTGCTGAATGTTGTAGGACATTAGCTTCAGTTCCATAAAAGCCTCCTCGCTTTATGCGGTCCGGTTGATCACTTCGTCCTGCATATCCCGGGGCAAAACCCCAAACAGGGCGCTGTAGCCGCAGATTCGTACCACCAGGTCGGGGTGGGTCCCCTTGTGATCCCGCTCCTCCACCAGGAGCTTTTTGTCCACCACGTTGGGTTGGAGCACCGGAATCTTCAGGTCGATGCAGGTTTTGATATAGTCGGCCATAATCTCCAGGTAATGATCCCCCTCCCCAAAGGGAATGGCAATATCCAGCATACCCACGTCGTCAAATTCCGCCCCGGTGATGCAGGAAAGGCTTTCGGCGGCGGTGGTCAGTTCGGGAAGGCGGGCCATGTTCATCTGCCGGGAAAGATCCTCACCCTGTCGGCGCCCGTCCGGGGTGGCGGGGGTCCCCCGCCAGGTGTGGAAGAAGTAGTAGGTAAAAAGGGAGGTATGCCACTCGATGCCCTGGCCGTTGTAGATGCCCCGGGACAGCTTGGATAGATCTTCCGCCACCTGCTTGGCAAAATCATCCGCCGACGGGCTGTGGCCAAAGCGGTTTTCACTGCGTTGGAGCTTGGCCCGGAGCACCTCGTATCCCGCGAAATCCGCCTCCAAAGCCGCCATCAGCTCCGGAAGCTGCCCCTCCCGGTAGGCTTCCTGCAGGGCAAGCAGGCTATCCATCAGGGTACCAAAGCCCACCAGGGACAGGGTCTTGTGCTGGTAGCGGGCGCCCCCCTGGCAAATATCCAGCCCCCGGGCCATGCAATCGGCGGTGAAGGCCGACTGGATGGGCTCCAGCTTGATCTGATGGTGAATTGCTTCGTAGGGAGCAACCTTTTCCGCCAGGGTGATGATATAGTTACGCATGTTTTGGAGGAAGGAGGCGTAAAGGGATTCAAAATCCCCCTTACCAAAAGAGCCCTCCCGATAAATCTCCCGCCGGGTACCCTTGAGGGTATCCAAAAGCACCTGGGGCATATTCAGGTAAATAAAGGCTCTGGAATGGAGCTGGTTGCGGCAAATGACCTCCTCGCACCCCACCCCCACGTAGGTGCGGGCATCCTCAGGGGCAAGCCCCATCCGTTGGAACATGGGCACGATGTAGTCGTCGTTTTCCACAATGATGTTGTTATTCCCCGACCGGATCACCTCCGCCAGCCGCAGGAGGTAGGCTTTGGGGCTGTAGGAGCCCGCCCGGGCGTTGAGCTTGGGGTGAATGAGCTTGTTTTCCAGATAGATATCGATGACGATGTCGGTAACTTCATTATATACCGGGTTGCCCTCCGGGTCACAGCCCCCGATCATGACGGTGACCCCGTTGTCGAAGGACTGGCGTTCTTCGGTGTAGTGGGCGTGGGCATCGGTTTTGTAAAGGAAGCAGGCAATCAGGAACCGCCCCTCCTCCGGGGTAATCCGTCCGGCTTCCAGGTCGGCTTTGTAGAAGGGTTCCAGCAGCCGGTCAATGGGGCCCTGGGCATGCATCCCCAGCCCATCCAGCATGGCCATAAAGAGGGCGGCGCACAGAAGGGAGTTGCAGGCGTCAAAAAGGGTCTCCGGGGGGCTCCAGGGGGTATTCACCCCATCCCGGATGCGGGTCATGTTGTGGACGGTGTCCTCGT
>JAFYNU010000440.1 GCA_017547975.1 Clostridia bacterium | reverse complement strand
GGAAAAATCGGCACCGTCAAAAACAGGCTTCCCATTTGGATAGGAAAATTTCAGACCCCGGACGTTCAAAGCGCACACCTCGCCCTGTTGCAGGGCGGCGTTGGGAAGATGGGGGTCGGCTTCTTCCATGTCAAAATACTGGTTCAGCCTCCCGATGTTTGCCTGGGCCCGGCGAACCTGCCGAATGGTGTTGTCAAAGCGCATGACGGGGTTCACGATGAAATCCACCAGCGTGATGGCGGTAAACAGCTCACCCACGCTGAGGATATTCCGGGAAACAAAACTGCCCCCAAGCAGGGCCACAATCAGGATGGTGACGAAGGAGGAGAGCATCATGGGGAAGGAGAGGATGGCCTCCCTTCGGGAAACACTCTTTTTGCACCCCAATACCTGAAGCAACAGTTTCGTATTTTCCCGTTCCAGCGCATTTTCCATCCGGCTTGCCTTCACAAATTCCAAATTGAAAAAATGCTTGGCAATGTGCCGATTGATCTCCTGCGTGGCTTCCTGGTATTTCACGTGACCCTCCACCAGGATGCGGCTCATAAAGGTCATGGTGACCACCGGAATCGCCGATGAGATCATGGCCGCCGCGCCAAGCCAGGGGTGAATCATCATAAGCACAACCGAACCTGCCAGAAAGGTGAAGACGTCGGGAATGCCCATTCCGGTGATTCGATTGACGTAGCGGACGATGCCCGCCGTATCCGACGTAAAGTAGGTGCCCGCAGATCCCGCGTCGGTAGCATCCAGGGCGCTTTGGGAAACCGAAAGCGTTTTTCGGTATAGCCTGGTGTATAGGGCTTCCTGGACACGGTCGGAAAGGCGGGTTTTCACGTAGGGAAGCAAAAAACTGATGGCTACGTAGGCGCCTATCATCAAACCAAACGCAAGAAAGGCAAAATCATGGATGCGCCCATCCCCCAAAAGGTCGATCAGCTCCCCGGTTTGTTTGCGGATTCCAACGTCGATTACCGCGGCTGCCGTTGTGCCCAGGATCACAAGAAGGGTGTGAAGCTTTGCATAGGAAAACGGTGTCAAAAAATTCATGGCTTTCTTCATGCCGGTTTACCTCCTTTTTGGTCTTTGTATATCCAATTATAGGGGAAATTGGGTTATCCGACAATAACGGCATGGTGGAATCGATTCGGCGCATCGTGGAATTTTTGGTTGGAACCCATCTTGAATACAAAAAAGCAGGGAACCCATCGATGGATTCCCTGTAAAATATGGTATTGTAAGCCGATGCGTGGGGGATACGGAAAAGGCTTCAGTCCAAAAAGAGGTCACGGTACAGCTTGACCGTACTGGGATGCCCGCAAAGGACCTTGGTATCCGGCGGATTCATGGTTCCCTGGTAGATATAGATGATGATTTCCTCCACGTAATCCGAAATGCTTTCCATTTGGGCCTTGATGCGTGCTCCGTCGGCGCCTACCATGGGACTGTGGTAAACCTTGCCTTCGCACTGGAAGGTTTCCATGTCCGCCCAGATCACGCTCCGCCCGGCGGCTTTATGGGCCTGGTTCAAATTTTTGAAATAGATTCTGGTTTGCTCCGGCGTTGCTTTTTCCACGCCCACCTCATCCTGGTAGGCGACGATATCGCAATCCAGACGCTTCAGCTGTTCGATATAATGCGCATCGGTCACCGCCAGACGTGTGCCGTAGGGGGCAATCAGGATTTTTAGGTTTTCATCAAAGCTTCTGCCATACGCGGCGTACTCGTTTACGTACTTGATAAAATCCTCATCGAAATACGGCCCGATTTCGGTTTCGTCCGGCAGATACCAGCCGTAAAAGGCGTCGCTTTTGCCATACCGTTCGTATAACTGCTTCATGGCCTTGAAAGCACGGGCTTTGACCTCTTCGCTTGTGATGTTATCCCGGGTATGGTTCCAGATGCCGTAAAATCCGCAGGACATGAATACCTTCAAGCCGTTGCGTTCTGCCGCCCGCATCATGGCGCCGATGGGGTCCTTTGCTTTCATGGGGGCGGGGGGATAAATATCGGTGGGGAAATAGCTTTCGGCGCTGTCGGGATACACCAAGGCGCTTTCCATCAGCACGATGTATTTCATGCCCAGGGCTGCGATTTCGTCTACCTTGGTTTCCCATTGCTCTTCGGTGTATTCCCGGCATTGGTCATTCCAATGGGTTCCCCCCACACGATTGTGGTGGTAAAATTCAAAAAACGTACCGTTGATCCTTTTCATGACCGATTCCTCCTGGTTTACATGGATTGGTTTAAGAAGTATGATATCGTAAAAACGGTTTTTTGCTTGCAATATCTTTCCGGCAGACCCTTCGGGGGTGGAAGGAGACTCAGGAATTCTTCAACTCTGCCAGGGTTTCCAGCGACACCCTTTCCAATTCTGGTGCCACGCCGGGCAAGAACAGAGAACTGTTGGCCTCATAGCCGATTTCCTGCAGGGCGTCGTCGGTGGGGAAATAACCCTCCGAGCCGTTGGCATTGCAACAGGGGATGGTCATCAGGAAGGGGGATTTTGCCTTGATGTTGACACCGATGGCGGTGAAGGGTTCGCCGGGAAGACCCACGAAGGCCACGTCGCCGAAGCCGACGCAAACGACGTTCAGGGGGATGATGGGCTCCCGATGCTCCAAGCGGATATACTTTCGAGCCACCACAATGTCGAAGGGGTAGCCCTCATACCTGAACTTCCAGGGGTTGGGCTGGTTCAGATAGAGCTCCTGAATCTCCTTGGCGATTTTTACCTGTTCCTCCGTGCCCTTTGCCACAGCCGCGTGTGCCATGTTCTGCTTGTAGAAGACACGGTCTGCGTTGACGGGCTCGGTGTAGGTGTAGATGGATAGAACGGCACCGGCCAGGGTTCTGCCCATGTGCATAGACATCTGCACACCCTGGCGGATGATGCCCCGCATCCGGTCGTTTTGGGCAACATCCCCCTGGGCACCGTTGAAGAAAATAACCCGCACACCCTGTCCGTCGGCTTCCCGGGCCAATGCGGCCTCCACCGTATCCCGCAGGTAGCAGGGCCAGTCGGGGCAGATGCCGGTACCCCCCAGCACGTCGGGATGGGTGCCGAAATTGACGATGGCAATATCCGCCGCACCCGGCCGTTGCAGCTTTACCAACTGCACCGTCTCGTCGGGCTTGCCGATGGGGCAGGCCAACAGATCCTTGTCCTCGGGAGGGGGATTGGTAACGGTAGTTCCATCCTTTTTACGATAGCGGCGCACAAAAGAAATGCCCTTTGCCTCACCTCTGCCAATGGAGACCGAAGCCTCCTTCATGTCTGCGATGGCTTCTGCAGCGGCGCGGCAGATTTTTTCGCAGAATTCCCGATAGTAAGCCTCGTCCCGCTTGAAGAAGCTTCGGATTTCGCTGATAACCGGTGCGGTATGGGTATGGATGCAGGCAAGAAACACCGCTTCAAATGAAAGACCAACGTGGGCCGCCACCTGTGCCCGGATCTGGTCGGTGTCCCGTTGCAAAATCTCGGAAATGTCCAAACTGATGGCCAGGGCGGTGTTGGTGCCGTCACTGAAGGCCAGGGCTGTTACATACAGCGGTTCAATCACATGGTCGGCGTATCGTTCACGATAATAGCCGTTGAGCACGGCACCCAAGGGGGGCGTGATGTCGATCTTTGCAATGCCAGCTTTCATAGAAACGGTCTCCTTTTTTATTTTATGCCAAAAGTATACCACGATTCCTTTTGGAATGCAATCAATGAGAGGCCTTCCCCAAAGAAAAGGCACACGGAAGTCTCAACCGTGTGCCTTTCATACGTCTATCTTACATTTTTTAGCATACGCTTCTTCTGCAGCAAAACGCAGTGCCAAGCGATTTTAACGCAGCAGTTCACCCACACGCACACTGCCGTCTTCATTCCAGAAAAGCTCATAGATTTCCAAATACTGTTCCCAACCGGGCAGGCGTTCGCAAACAGAGATATACCACTTGCCCTTGTACTGGAACACCTCTGCACAGCTTGGTACATGTGCCGGATCCGGAGAATCCGTACGTGCGCCGAATAGCAGACCTTGTTCTTCCCACGGCCCCAACGGCGAAGGGCCGGTTGCATAGGAGGTACCCTTGCCGCAGTTGGTGTAGAAAAGATACCAGTTTTTCCCGTGTTGGATCACAAAAGGAGATTCGGCGGCATGCGTACAGGATGGCATACGGACAATCCCTTCCTCCTTCCAGTGGATCATGTCCGTGGAAGAAATAATGCCGGTGGCGGGTGCATTGGGACCATCCGCCTGGGGAATTGAGACGTACACATACTGATAGAAAACCCCCTCGTGTTTGAGGCAAAAGCTGTCCCGGCAGTCCGACCAGCGGGAAGGATCCCAGTTGCTCCACGCACCGGGTACATAGACCGGGTTATTTGGGTATTTTTCAAAATGGTACAGATCGTCGGAAACGGCGAGACAAGCCGCCTGAGCCACATTTTCGTTGACGCCGGTGTACAGCATATAGAATTTGCCGCCGTCCTCAATGACCGCAGGAGACCAGACCTGGTAGGCGCCGAAATCCGTCGGCGAGACCGCCAATACGGGAGTGTGGATCTCCCAATGGACGAGGTCGGTGCTGGTGGCGTGACCGATGGTATCGGTATACCGCTCCGGCCAGTCGTAGCCGACCCAACTGCGGTTGTAAAACACGTGCATAACCCCTTTGTGTTCGATAAAGCAGTGATCCACAAACGCCACGCCCGGCTCCGTAAACCGGCCAGCCAGAGGATGCTCGCCCCGCTCCAGTGCGGCAAGGTGCGCCTCGGCCCGGGCCAGCAGATTATCCACATCAATGCCGAAGCACGACTCGGGGCGGGCACCGCGGTACAAATCGTCTGCCCGGCGCAACAACGTATCGATGGCGGCAACGGTTTTTTGTATTTCAAATTCCTCCGATGTACGGAACGCGCCAAGGCGGCTCATACGGGATCGATATTCTTTGCGGAAATCCATAGAAAGTCTCCTCTTTCCGTTGTATCTGAATCTATAACCGTGGTATGTTTTTTCGATTGTAGCATAAATCCGTGGGAGAAGCAAGCTTTGTTTTACGTTGTCGTACACCTTCTTTTGTGCGTAAAAAAGCAGGGAATCCGACAATGGATTCCCTGCTTCATATGGGTCGATTGATTATTTCTTGGGTTTGATGGCCTTGTGGTAGTGGGCATAGGTACAGGGGGTACCTTCACCCAAGACCTTGCTTTCGGTGACCTCGCCCACAAACATCATGTGGCTTCCCAGGTCGGTCTTGCTGATGACCTTGCAGGAGAACATGGCCTTGGTGTGGTCGGTCAAATAGAGAAGACCGTTGTGGCTGCGCTGGGTGGCGGT
>JAFYNU010000439.1 GCA_017547975.1 Clostridia bacterium | reverse complement strand
GGGAACCACCGGGGGAGCGGGACGGGCGTCTTCGGGATAATCCCGGAAGAAGGGAGAACCGTGAATGTTGACAATCAGGTTTCGGGGGCAGGTGTTGAAGCAGTCGCCGCAGGAAACGCACTTGGCCGGGTCGATGGAGGCCAGGGAATCCTTCACGGTGATGGCACCGTGGGTACAAGCCTTTTCACACTTTTTACAGCCGATACAGCCCATGGTGCAGGCCTTCATGGTGTCGGCCCCCTTCATGTGGCTTCGGCAGGGAACATTGATATTCTGGCTCACCGGAACCAAACCGATGATGCCCTTGGGGCATTCGGCAATACAGGCGCCGCAACCGGTACATTTCGACTGGTCCACCTTGGCAACCCCATCCACCACCGAAATGGCGTTGAAGTTACAAACCTTCACACAACTGCCAAAACCCAGGCAGGCGAAGGTGCAAAGGTGGGGCCCGCCGTCAATGCGGCTGGCGGGAATGCAGGAATGCATACCGAAGAACTCGTAGCGGTTCTTGTCGTGGCCGCCGCCGGAGCAGTAAACGAAGGCTTTCTTTTCCTCCACCGTACCGCTGTCCCGGCCGGTGATGGCGGCGATCTTGTTGGCAACCGCCTGACCGCCTGCGTTACACAGGTTACAGGGGGCACCCTTGACGCAGGCTTCGGCGTAGGCGGCGCATCCGCTGTAGCCACAGCCGCCGCAGTTGGCCCCGGGCAGGACCTCCTGCACCATTTCGATGCGCTCATCGATCTTCACAAAGAAGAACTTGGCCGCCACCGAAAGAAGATAACCGAAAAGGATGCTGCTGCCACCCACCACAGCCAGGGCTTTCAGGGTGTTCATTAAGGTTTCCATCATACGTCACACCCTCCTTAACCGATTTTCAAACCGGAGAAACCCATGAACGCCATGGCAAGCAGGCTTGCGGCAATCAGGGCAATGGGCAGACCCCGGAAGGGCTTAGGGCAATCGGCAAAGGCCATCCGTTCCCGCACGCCCGAGAAGAGCACCAGGGCCAGAAGGAAGCCAATGCCGGACATGAAGCCGTTGAGGGTGGATTCCAGGAAGTTGTAGCCCTCCTGAATGTTCAGGAGCGCAACGCCCAGTACGGCGCAGTTGGTGGTAATCAGGGGGAGGTAGATACCAAGGGCGCTGTAAAGGGGAGGGGAGAGCTTGCGAAGCACCATTTCCACAAGCTGTACAAGGCTTGCAATGACCAGGATGAATACGATGGTCTGCAGGTACTCCAAATCAAAGGGAATCAGGAACAGGTCGTTGAAGAACCAGGTGAGCATACTGGCGGCGGTCATAACGAAGGTGACAGCCACACCCATGCTGACGGCGGTGTCGGTGCGCTTGGAGGTGCCCATGAAGGGGCAGATGCCAAGAAACTTCACCAAAACGAAGTTATTCACCAGTACCGCACCAACCGAAAGGGCAAAAATGGAAGTCAGGGTCATTTCTTACCCTCCTTTCCCGCTTCCATGCGAAGGTGAATGGCCTGGTAGAGGGCGATGGTGCAACCCAACACGATGAAGGCACCGGCGGGCATGATGAACATGGAGCAGGGCTGGTAGAAGCCGCCAAAGATCTCGAAGCCCAGAATGGTACCATTGCCAAGAATCTCACGCACCAGACCAACGAAGGCGATAACAAAGGAGTAGCCAAGGCCCATGCCAAGACCATCCACCGCCGAAGCCAGAATGCCGTTTTTGGAGGCAAAGGCTTCCGCCCGGGCCAGAATGATGCAGTTGACCACGATCAGGGGGATGAAGATGCCAAGGGAGTTTGCCAGAGCCGGCAGGAAGGCCTGCATGAGAAGGTCCACCACCGTAACGAAACCGGCAATCACAACGATGTAACTGACGATGCGGACTTCGTTGGGTATGATTTTGCGCAAAAGAGAAATTACCATATTGGAAAGAGTCAAAACGATGGTTACCGCCAGGGACATACCCAGGGCATTTTCCAGGGAGGTGGTGACCGCCAGGATGGAACAGACACCCAAAAGCTGGACCAAAACCGGGTTCTGATGAAGGAGGCCGTCCATGAAAATCTTTTTGTAGGATTGTTTCATTCTACTGTACCTCCGCTTTCTTCGATAATCTGGGTGGCAATGGTCAATGCCGCTTCCACACCGGCCCGTACCCCTTCGGAGGAGTAGGTGGCGCCGCTGACCGCATCATAAGACAGGTCGGAGGTGGCGGAGCTGACTGCATCGGCATCCCCGGTCAGAATGCCCAGGGTCATACCAACGAATTGGCCAAGGAAGCTTGAGGTGTTGGCTTTGGAACCAACGCCGGGGGTTTCGTCCGACATATCCAGGATGGAAACGCCGCTGACCCGCAGTTGGTAGGAGCCGTTTTCGGAACCGACTTCAATGCCCACGATCTGCTGGATGGGACCGCCGAAGCCGTTTGCACCGGTTTCAATGGCAAAACCCAAAAGGCCGCCGGAGGCATCCCGGGCTTCGTAAACCGAGGAGATGACTCCTTCGGCGTAGGAAAGATCGTTGAAGCTTACCGCATCGGGCAAAACCTCGGTGCGGGCGGCAATGGCTTTTTCCTCCGCAATGGCGGCGATCTTGTCCTTGGTCAAACCATTGACCACCCCAAGCAGCAGGGCCACCACCCCGGTGATGGCGAACAGGGTCAGGGCAATGCGGAAATGGATGCCCTCCAGGAAAAGGTTGGGCTTTTTGGCGGAATGCCGGGATTCGGAAATGGGAGAATGTTCACTCATTTTGCGTCCCCTCCTGCATTCTTGCGGCGAATGTTCGCCATGATGGCCTCGGCTTCGGCTTTGACCTTTTTGCTGCTGCCGAAGCGGTGGGGCCGGATGTACTTATCAAGCAACCACACGGTGGAGTTCATGATCAGAATGGAGTAGCAGACCCCTTCGTTGTAGGCGCCGAAGTAGCGGATCACGAAGGTAAGCAAACCGCACCCGATGGCGTAGACCCACTGGGCACCCGGGGTGACGGGGCTTGTGGAGTAGTCGGTTGCCATGAAGAAGGCACCCAGCATCAAACCGCCCGAAAGCAGGCTTGCAAGCATCCAGGTGAAGCCGTTGATGCCTGCCGGGGGGAAGAGAAGGGTCAGGATGGCAACCGTGCCAAGATAACCCAGGGGGATACGGATGGTGATCACCTTGCGAAGGAGGAGATAGAGCCCCCCCAGAATCAGAAGGAAGGCCGAAACCTCGCCCACACATCCGCTTTCCAGACCGAGACCCATATCCAGAAGGCTTTCTTCCGGAAGCTGACCGGCTTTCATGCTGGCAAGGGGGGTGGCACTGGTGACGATATCCGGCTGGCCGTTGACCAGGGGAATGTTTTTGATCAGAGGAAGGGGTACGTAGTTGGGATTGGTGGCGTCGGCAGGGTATGTATTCAAGAGGGTGGCCCAGCCTGCCAGGAAGGCACGGCCCGCCAGGGCAGGGTTCATGAAGTTGCGGCCCAGCCCGCCGAAGAGCTGTTTCACCACCACGATGGCGAAGAAGTCGCCCACCAGCACCATCCAGAAAGGAACCGATGCGGGCAGAACGAAAACCATTAATACGCCGGTGACGGCGGAGGACAGGTCACCGACGGTGATGTCCTTTTTCATCAGGTACTGATAGAGATACTCGAATGCCATGCAGGAAGCCACCGAGAAGGCGGTCATGAGAAGCACCCGGAGTCCGAAGAAGTAGATCCCTGCCACAAAAGCGGGAGCCATGGCGATCAGTACGTCAAGCATCAGCGACCGGGTATTATCCGGGGAGATGACGTGGGGGGACTGACCCACCAGAAGCAGGGGTTTTTTGTTATTTCCTTCCAAAGAGAGAGCCTCCCTTCTTTTCTTTCTTCTCTTTTACAGGGGGTGGGGGAGGAGACTTGGGCATGTGGGATTTGGCGATGCGGAAATTTTCCACCAGGGGGATACGAGCCGGGCAGATGTAGGCGCAGGAACCGCACTCCATGCAATCCCGGATGTGGTAACGCTCCAAACCCTCGTAGTCCCGGGCGTTTGCGTACATATTCATGTAAATGGGCTCCAGCCGCATGGGACAGGCGGCAACGCACCGCCCGCAACGGATACAAACCGGAGCGTGCTTGGGACGGGGCTCCACCTCGTGCATGGCGATCACGCCGTTGGTGGCCTTCACGATGACGGCATCAAGGGAATACTGCAGGGAACCCATCATGGGGCCGCCGCAGATGATGATGCGGGGCTCCTTGGAGAAACCGCCGGCAGCTTCGATGACTGCGGCAAGGGGGGTGCCCAGCCGGACTTCCAGGTTGGTGGGCTTGGCAATGGCGTCCCCGGTAACGGTGACGATACGCTGAACCAGGGGAATGCCGGTGTTGATGGCTTCCCCGATAGCGGCCATGGTCTGGGTATTGAAAATGGCACAGCCCACGTCTCCGGGGAGTCCGCGGGAGGGAATCTCACGGCCGGTGACCACCTTGACCAGCTGTTTTTCGTAGCCCTGGGGATACTTGTTTTTCAAAACCACCGTTTCGATGCCGCGGATGTTGTTGTCCCGCAGATACTTATGAATACCGGGCTCGCAATCCTTCTTGTTTTCCTCGAAAGCCAGATAGGCCTTGCGCTGGCCCAAAATGTGCATGATGACCTGAATGCCCAGCACCAGGGTATCAAAGTGCTCCAGGAGTACCCGATGGTCGCAGGTCAGGAAGGGTTCGCATTCGGCGGCGTTGATGATGAGGGTATCGATCTTGCCAAGCACGCTTTGGAGCTTGAAGTGGGTGGGGAAGGCGGCACCGCCCATGCCCACCATACCCTTCGACCGGATGAAGGCAATCAGCTCTTCCGGGGTCTTTTCACGCCAATCGGGCAGGGGTACCACCGAGGGGTGGAATTCGTCCAGGTGATCGTTTTCGATAACAATCATGGGCTTTTTTCCGCTGGCGACCGATTCGTGCTGTTCGATCTTTTTCACTGTGCCCGAAACCGGGGAGTGGATGGGAACCGGAATGGGATCCGCCGAATCGGCAATGACCTGACCGATCAGCACCCGGTCGCCCGGATTCACCACTGGGTCACAGGGCCTGTTCCAGTGCATGGACAGGGGCAGGTAAAGAACATCCGGCACCGGCATGACCTGTATGGGCTTATGACAGGTCAGTTCCTTATGTGCGTCGGGATGGATTCCGCCCTTGAAAGTGGGAGCATTCACTGTGGGAATCACCTCTTTAATATATTGCAGTTACTAAAAAATGGCTGTTTCAGCGCTGTTCGGGAGGGACCTTTTCCCATTCCCGATTGTAAGCGCGTTTCCGGGCCTTGGGGCTTGCCTCAAAGAAATCCCGGACGGCGGGGAGAAAATAAAGAAGGGCAGTGCTGATCACCTGGAAGGCGATCTGATAGGAGGTTTTGATGAAAACCGGGAAGCTAGAGGGGGTTACCATCAGGGAAAACACCAGGGGAATCCCCAGGATGACCCCGGGCAGGGCAAATACCTTGCGGCCGAATTCCCGGCCGAAAAGCATGAAGACACAGGAGACGATCATCAAAAGACCGTAACCCAGAAGCCACCAAATCTCGTTTTCCCCCCGAAGATAGGAACGGATCATCCAGAAAACCAAAAGGGCAATGTTCAGAACAGAAAGGATCCAGGTGATGGCCCGGCCCCGGAGAATGCGAAGAGAATAGCTTCTGAGGGGATCGGGATCCTTTTGGGAGGAGGAAAGATAGTCGCTGTCGCTTTCCATGGGAATGGAATAGTCGATGCGGGGGGAATTGTTGACCGAGGGCTTTTGCTTTTTATCGCTGCCGCTGCCGAAGAAGAGTTTGTTTGCCATGGATATGTCCTTTCCGATTTTTCGGTACTATATATAATAAGGAAGAAACGTCAGGGAAGAAGGTTCGCGATGGCGGCGAATTCGGGGATGGACAGGGTGTCGCCCCGCCGCCGGGGATCCACGCAGGATGCCGCCAGGGCTTCTTTGCCGCCGGGAAGGGAAGAGAGGGCGTTGGACATGGTCTTGCGCCGGTTGTCGAAGGCAAGACGAACCACCTTGAAGAAGGCCTTTTTGTCCTTCACCGGAACCGGAGGTTCCTTTCGCATGGTGAAGGAAACCACGGCGGAATCCACCTTGGGTGGGGGCAGGAAACTGCCCGGGGATACGTTGAACAGAATCTTTGGTTCTGCCATGTATTGCCAATACACCGTGTGGTAGGAATAGTCGGTACTGCCCGGGGTGGTGGTGATGCGTTTGGCCACTTCCTTTTGCACCATCAGGGTGATGGTTTCAAAAAGTCCCGACTCCATCAAAACCTCGATGGCGGGGGTGGTGATGTAGTAGGGGAGGTTGGCGTAGGCAACCAACCGAAGTCCCGGAAGGTGCTCCGATGCAAGGGCGGGAAGATCCACCTTCAAAACGTCGCCCTTGACGATGGTCACCCGACGGTCTGCAAAATAGCTTTCCAGATGGGGGAAGAGCCGGTCGTCCAGCTCCACCGCCATCAGCTTTTCCGCCTTTTGGGAAAGCCGGTCGGTCAGGGCACCCAAGCCCGGCCCAATCTCCACCACGCCGTAACCGGAGGGCAGAGTGGCGGCGATCCTTTCGGGCACCGAAGGGTTGATCAGGAAGTTCTGACCCATGGATTTTGAAAAATGAAAACCGTCAGGGTAGAGGATTTCTTTGATGGCCTGTGCGCTGGCAAGCTCCAAGGGGGACACCTCCACAATGTGATAAAGATAGTGTAACACATTTCGAAAAAATTTACAACAACTTTGTGTCAAATAGCCCGTTCTTTGTTCAAAAAGTAATGGGCTCCAAGGGGAAGCTGGTTTTGTGGTACAAACTTGGGTGAAAATTTCAAAAAAAGAGTTGACAACGACACTTCGATGCGATATAATATATCGAGTAGTGTGAAGAAGACGAATCGAAAGGAAAGCCCGACATGTTGATAGATACAGTCGATCTCTTCAAGAACGAAGGGTATCAGGTCAATATTGAAGGCGAACTGGATTTTTCCGAAGTGGACTACTACGGTGACCATCCCTTCCGCAAGGCAGTGGTGGTTGGCAAAGCCCAGAATAAGGGCGGCATCGTTTCCATGAAGGTGGAGGTCGATCTTGCCATTGAAACCGAATGTGCCCGGTGTCTTGCACCCCTGAGCCGTCATAAGAAGTTCAAGGTGCGGGAAACCCTGGTTCGGCAGAGCGAGGAGACCGATTCCGATAGTGAAACATATACCGTAGTATCCGGACGGAATCTGGATCTGGACGAGGTTGTTCTTCGTGCTATTTTGCTCGACATCGACATGGTTTTTCTCTGTCGCGAGGACTGCAAAGGACTTTGTCCCATTTGCGGCGCCGATCTGAACGATGGCCCCTGTGATTGTAAACCGGAGCTTGATCCCAGAATGGCGGTGCTTCAGCAGTTACTGAACAAATAGACAATATGCCCTGCGGCATTTCAACCAAGGAGGTG
>JAFYNU010000438.1 GCA_017547975.1 Clostridia bacterium | reverse complement strand
CGAAACCTATCGCGTGGGCTCCGGCGAAACCGAAGCCTACCGGGCCCTGAAAGCCGCCATTCCCCGGGAGGACCGGTATATGCATTACCGCCTGGATGGCAACGTGGTAGAGGCGTCGGACGACTACTACTTTGTGGCTCATGAAAATGGGGTAGCCCTGTCCAGGCTTTGGATGAGCATCCCCAAAAACGACCATCCCATTGCCAACTGGGGCGCCTTCTTCACCCTGGAAGCATACCGGGGCCGGGGAATCGGCGGCCGGGTGCTGGACCATTGCTTTGAAACCATTCCCACCCTGCCCAGGCGTCCCCTGGGTCTTTTCTGCACCGCCGGCAAGGTGGGGCTTGCAAAGCTCTATGCCCGCTACGGCTTCACCTGCGCCATCCACGATACCGATTGCGGCCCCCTCTATTGTCCCCAGGGGGATAGCCCCGGCACCTTCCGGGAATTTTGCCAGGCCTACTATACCCCCGCAAGCTCCCTTCGGATCGAAAAGGCCACCTTCCGCCACCGCAACGAGGTGGATTGCCTTTTGAAATTCGCCCTGCTGGACCGGGGGCTGGACTACCGCATCCATGGGGAGGGGGACCTGAACATGATCCTTCTGGAGACCCCGGAGCGGGACGCCAGGGTCATCCTGACCAATGAAGAAAAATGCGTGGGCTGGATGCTGGATGGGAAAACCTGCCTCCACCCTGACTATAAAATTCTCTGACACAATACAAAACCGCCGCCGGAGCTTCCGGCGGCGGTGCTTTTTTATTTGGCGTAGTTCCAGGCAATGCGGCAGGCCCGCTTGTAGGCTTCGGCAAAGTATTCCTCCAGGGTGAGCTTGCCGTAGCAGTCGTTTTCGTGGCGGCCTGGCTTGGATTTGAGCCCAAGCTCAAAGTTCAGGTATTCCAGTTTTCGACTTTGACGGAGCCGGGTAACGTTGTCGGCCCAATCGGCAATGCCGTCGTAGGGCAGAAGGTGCAGGTCGTCGGTCCAAAAGGTGGTGCCGTCGAAGCGGCTGATACCCAGATTGTCGTTCAGGTGGGTCACCAACAGCCGGTCTCCGTAACGGGCCAAAAGGTCCATGCTGTGATTGTAGCAAAGCTCGTGACCCGAATCCCAACAGAAGCCCACGGCTTCCTCGGTGGCAAAATGCTCCATCAGGGAGAAAAGGAACTCCTGTCCTTCGGTATTTTCGAAGGCCACCTTGACACCAAGCTCCCGGGCTCGGGCCACCAGGCGGTCGAAGGCCCCAAACCACAGGGTGTCGGCCCGGAATTCGTACTCAAACCCGATCCAGGTGTGCACCACCAGCACCGGGATATGGTATTTTGCCCCACCCTCCAGGGCGGCCATAACCTCCGCCAGGGCGGGGGTGTGAACAGCCGGATCGGGATTCCACATGTCTGCCGCCTTGCCAAAGGGGGCATGAAGCGATTGGAGGGCCAGCCCCCGTTCCCGGGCGGCTGTTACGATGGCGCAAAGATCGGCCTTCGGGTCCCATTCGGGGGAGATGGCATCAAATCCGGCGTCGGCCACGATTCCCACCACCTGAGGGGTGGGCAGGGTGTAGCCGTTGCCCAGAGAGATTCCTAATTTTTGTTTCCACATAGCGTTATTCCTCTCCGTTTCCGATCGGGGTGACGGCGGCGATCAGGCTTTCCTTTTCCCAGGGCTCAAGCTTTGCGGGGATGGCGGCGGGCAGCTCGCCAAACAGGGTGGCGTAATGCACCAGGGCCGCAAGGCAGGTGCCAACCGGGCTGGGGTGGGATTTGTCGGGGTCATGAAGCGCCAACCGGGGCTCTACCTGCCCTGCCGCCCAGAAGCGGCGTCCCACCGGGGATACTTCGGCACCGGCCCGGGCGGCAGCCTTTTCGTAGGCCTGGGCAAGACCGTTTGTCATTTCTTCCCGGGTTAGGTTGTGTTCCGCAAGGAATTCTGCCCCTTCCTTCCGGCCCCAGGTCATGTAGAGGACGAATTTGCCTACCCGCTCCCTGTACTTTTCGGTCAAGCCCAGAACCCCTTCTTCAAACTTGGGGTAATCCACAATGGGCAGGGTGCTCTGTTCCTGCAGAAAGCACACGTCCACGGCGGTTTCCTGCAGGAGGGCTCCCAGCTCTTTGGCGGCCTCGTCCCCCTCCAGGTTTTGAATCAGCCGGCGGCCGCCACGGGTCACCGACAGGGCTTCCACCTCCCGGCCGTTGGCCAGGCAAAGCTCGGCAAAGAGCCCAGGCAGATCGTTAAAATAGGTGTAGCTGTTGCCAACAAATAATACGTTCATGAGGTTCTCCTTACAAATCGGCTTCGTGAATGACCACACCATCCTGCCGCAGGGCATCCTGCAGGGCGGTCACGTCCAGGGATGTGAAATCGTCACTCATGGCGGCGGCGGTGCCGGCGGCCTGGCCGGTGACGGCGCAACATGGGATCACCCGCATGATGTCCCACATGCTGTCGGTGACCGAGGTAACCCGGCCTGCCATAATCAGGTTTTTTACCACGGGGGAATAGAGGGTGGCGAAGGGCACTTCGTAAACCGGACCCCGTTTGCGCCAGTCGGATACCATACCGATGGAATCGGCGAAGGGGGTGTGCATTTCGGTGTCATGGAGGGTGTAAGCCCCGTCGATGCGGCGGGTCATGCGAAGCTGGGGGATGGAGGAAAGAATGGTGGGTACCGTGGTGGGGTCATTCTTCCGGAGTTTTTTCACGTCGTTCAGGGTGGAGGCGTGGGAGTGGATCATAAAGCGGGAGATTTCGTCCCCGTCCAGACCGGTGTAGCGCTCCTTACGCAAAAGCTCCACCTGTTTGCCGTTTACCTTCTGGTCATCGGGAATGTCGCTCCAGCCCAGCATTTTCAGGTTGTAGCCCGATTGGTTTACGAAATAGTACCACGCTGCCAGCACGTTGCCCTGTTTGAAGGTTTCGGTGGGAGCCCCGGCGAAAAGGGCAATATCCGCGTCCCCGGTGGCGTCCACGAAGGATTTGGCGGCAATACCGAAGCGACCCGACTTGTTCTCCACCATGACGGCGTCGATCTTGTCCTCCGTTCGGTGAGCCGAAACAGCGTAGCTTCCGTAAAGAATCTCCACACCTTCCTCCAGCAGAAGCTGTTCCACCATAATGGCGAAAAGGTGGGGGTTAAACTGCACCATAAAGCGGTCATCCTGCTCGGTGCGGCTGCCGACTCCCTCCAGCCAGTTGGCGGGGTAACGGTCTTCGGGTCCCATAGCGATGGAAAGACGCAAAAGTTCCTCGGCAATGCCGAAGGAAACCTGCTTGCCGTAGCCATCGCAAAGGGGCAGGTAGATGGTTACAAGTCCGGCAGTGCCAAGTCCGCCAAGTACGAATTGTTTTTCCAGCAAGATAACCTTTGCACCATGACGTGCGGCAGCTAAGGCGGCAGCAATGCCCCCGAAGCCCCCGCCGCAAACCAGTACGTCGCAGGATTTTTCAATTTTGGTGGTCAGATTTTCGGTAATATACATGGCGAACTCTCCTTATTTG
>JAFYNU010000437.1 GCA_017547975.1 Clostridia bacterium | reverse complement strand
CGGGTCTCCTTGAAGAATTCCCGGTGGGAAATGGTACGTTCGAAGTAATCGTTTTCCCGGCGCATGGGGGCCACCTGATCCTCCAGCTTGCGGAACATAATCAGCCGCAGCACCTGGGTCAGAATAGACGGCACGAAGATCGCCAGGGAAGACAGAGCCAAAATCGGCCGCAGAGACCAGAAATAGAGGGTTTGAATAAGAATATAGGGGGCAGAATAGAAAAAGATAAAGGAAACGCAGTTGATAAAATCCGCGGCACCGGTGGCGCCCGAAATGGCTTTCCCGATGCGGTCCAGTTCCACCGGATCCTCGAAGGCAACCGGTTCCAGGGTCGCGCAGGCCTTGTTCACCGGGATCAGCATGCCGTCCTTCAGCCGGAAGTTCACCTTGGATTTGTTGAACCAACTGTACTCATAAAGGAATTTTACCACCACAAGGTTCAGTCCCACGATCAACAGGGGCCACAGGGCGCGGGTCCAGGGTGCACCACCGATCACATCCCCCACGGCGTTATAAAGCCTGTCGTTCAGATAGGGCATGATGGCATCCAGGCTGGTAGTCACCAGGTGGAATACCAGGGTCATAAACAGAGGGAAGCCGCCGTAACGGAAGCCCTCCCGGAAGCAGGTCAGAACGACGGTTATAAAGTTGCTTTTTTTCTTCATACGTACCACTCCTTCTGCGCTTCGTACATATCGGCATAGAGGCCTCCCGCCGACATCAACTCATCATGACTGCCCACTTCGGCAATTTTGCCCTTGTCCAATACGTAGATCACGTCGGCAAGCTTGGTGGAACCTAGCCGATGACTGATGAATACCGAAGTCTTGCCCCGGCTGATACGGCCAAATTCGGCATACAGAGCCGATTCCGCCAGAGGGTCCAATGCGGCGGTAGGTTCGTCCAGAATGACCACCGGAGCATCGCTGACGGTGGCACGGGCGATGGCCACCCGCTGCCACTGTCCGCCGGACAGGTCGTGACCGCCCTCATGGAGCTTGCCAAGTTCGGTTGCCAATCCTTCGGGCAGTTTTGCCACCTCGCTGTCAAGGCCAACTGCCTCCACCGCCTCCGAAACCCGGACGGTACCGGCCTCCATGGCATTCACATTGCCGATGGCGATGTTGTCCTCCATGGAAATGGCATAACGGGCGAAATCCTGGTGCACCAGGGCAAACATCGCCTTTTGTTCCGATGCGGTATAGTCCCGAAGTTCCTTCCCGTTGATGAAGATCTCCCCTTCGTATTCGGGATAAAGCCCGGTCAACAGTTTGATGATGGTGGATTTGCCCGCCCCGTTGGCACCAACGAAGGCGTAGCGTACCCCCTCCTTAATTTTCAGGTCTACCCCATCCAGGATGACACTTTCGGTGCCCGGATAGGCAAAACGAACCCCACGGAACTCAATTTCACGGATTTCCCGGCATCCCGCCTGGGGAGCCGCCGTAGCATCCGGGGTTTCCGAAAGGGCCACAAAGGCCTCCAGATCCTTGATGTATTCCCGACTTCCGGTCAGGTTGGAAACTGCGTAGAAAAGCCGCATTTCCACCGAGTGTACCAGATCGGTAACCGACGTGATCATGGCGATATACATACCCAGGGTCACCACTCCCCCCGCCACCGAGGGAAGCAAGGAAATGGCCACCACAAACCAGATGGTCAGAGAAAACAGAGCCGCAAAGTTGCTGGAAAGCATATTTTTGAAGCTGGCACCGGTGCGGTTCGATATGGCAACCTGCCGATGTTTGGCAAATTTTTCGCCCAGCCGTTCGGAATAGCCAAACAGGCTCCGCTCGGTGGCGTAGTCCCGTCCCCGAAGCACTTCACCCAAATATTCCACCCGGCGAATATCGGTTTGGGAGTCTTTTTCCGCCCCGTAGGAGCGCTTTCCGTTTTTTGCCGACAGCCAGGTAATGGGAATGGTTAGTCCCACCACCACGATGGCGGTCCACCAGGCATATGCTACAAACACCGAAAGAAGTCCCAGCACACGGGTGATCGCAATGACCAACAAATGGATGGAATGGTAACCGTCGATCATTTTTTCCAGTGCTTCATACTTGGTAGCCCCGGCGGCAAGTTCTCCACCGCAGACCCGCTTGATCAAATCCCAGCTTTCGGCATTTTCGATGTGTTTGTACTCCAACCGGGCTTTTTTTTCGCACAAGGCAGTTATATACTGGTCGGTGACCCGAAGCCGCATACGAATCCAACAGAATTGGAAGATCTCCCGGAAGGTCCAGTTGCTGGCAATCACCGCCACCAAAAAAAGGATCGGCCCCAGGATGGAACTCCATTCCACCGTACCCCGAAAGGCCGCCGTAGCGGTATCCACAAAGGCCGCAGTGGAGTAGGCCATCAGGGTGGGTTCCAGAGACAGATAGATCCCCTCCGCCATAATGGTGATCAGCATTCCCGGTGATATCCGAAACAGGATACGGAGATAGTCCAGCAGGGTATATTTCTTGTGTGGCAGAATCGGTTTTTTCATACGCACCGCTCCTTTGCTTTCTCTTTTGCATGGCGGATTTTTCATGGGATCCCGCGTCCGCTTCTTATACCCGCAATCATACAGCAAATCTTCCGTTTTGTCAACTATTTCGTGCCGTTTACCCCCCCCAAATTTGAACTAAACGAGGGGTTGAGCAAACTCAACTCCTCGTTATTTTGTGCTGTATTCTTATTTGAAAAGTTCCACCATTTCGGTCTTTTGGGTGTAAACCGGAATCACATCCAAGGGAGCCTTCGCGTCGATCCACTTACCGCCTTCCAGCTCTTCGCCGGTCCAGGCATCGTACCAAGCGCCCTCCGGCAGGTAGACCTGTCGTTCCTCGGCACCGGCTTCCATAATGGGCGCCACCAACAGATCGGGCCCAAACATGTACTGGGTCAGTTCGTCCCAGCAGGCCTTGTCCGCCGGGAAGTCGTAGAACATGGGCCGCATGACCGGGGTTCCCTTTTCGTGGGCAGCCTCCATCAGGGTGGTGATATAGGGCTTCAGCCGCTCCCGGAGCCGGAGGTATTTGACGGTGATGCCGTAAACCTTTTCCCCGTAGCTCCAAACCTCGTTGGGACCGCCGGAGGCCATGACACCGCCGCCGGTGGGACCCATGGGTTCGGTGTGGGGTTCCCGGTCGCCGTGGAGGCGCATAACCGGGCAGAAGGTGCCGTATTCAAACCAGCGGGTGAAGATCTCCCGGAAATCCTCGTCCCGGGCGTCGCCGCCGTGGAATCCGCCAATGTCGGTGGTCCACCAGGGAATACCGGCAATGCCCATGTGGAGGCCCGCGGCAAACTGATTCTTCATGCTTTCAAAGCTGGAATGAATATCCCCCGACCACACCAGGGTACCGTATTTCTGGCTGCCCGCCCAGGCACAGCGCAGGAGGTTCAGGATGTTTTCCTGTCCCGCCGCCTTCATGCCGTCATAGAAGGTCTGGGCATAGGTTTTGGGGTAAACGTTGCCGATCTGCACGTTGGGCCCCAGGTGATAGCGGAAGTTATCGAAATCGTAGTAGCTGAATTCCGGCTCGGCCTCGTCCAGCCAGTAGACACGGATGCCCTTGCTGTAATAATTCCTGTCGATTTCCTTCCAGAAGAATTCCCGGGCTTCGGGGTTGGTGGTATCCACATGAATGGTATTGGCCACCAGCTTGATGGAAACCGGATACCCCCGGTCCACCCGAATGAGAAGCCCCTTTTCCCGCATTTCCTCATAATTTTTGGAGCGATGATCCACGGTGGGCCACACCGATACCATCAGCTCGATGCCCATTTCCTTGAGTTCGGCGATCATGGCATCGGGATCCGGCCAGTAAACCGGGTCAAACTGCCACTCCCCTTCCATGGTCCAATGGAAGAAGTCGATGACGATTACCGAAATGGGAAGTCCACGGCGCTTGTATTCCCGGGCCACCTCCAGGAGTTCCTCCTGGGTACGGTAACGAAGCTTGCACTGCCAGAACCCCATGGCCCAGTCGGGCATCATGGGAACCTTGCCGGTAACGGCGGCGTACTGCTCCTCGATCTCAGCGGGGGTATCCCCGGCGGTGATCCAGTAATCGATGACCTTGGTGGAAAGAGAGTGCCAGGTGGTGACGTTCCGGCCGAAGGTCACACTCCCGATGGCAGGATTGTTCCACAGGAAGCCGTAGCCCTTGTCGGATAGGACGAAGGGGATGCTGGCCTGGGAATTGCGGTGGGCAAGCTCCAGTTCACAGCCCTTCAGATCCAGGTAGGGCTGCTGGTACTGGCCCATGCCGAAAAGCTTTTCGGTGGGATCCGACTCAAAGCGCACCGAGGTCTGGTAGTCGCCCCCCAGAATGGGCTTCATTTCCCGGGCATCGATGTCCAGAGCAGAGCATTTGGGGCTGTAAATATCCTTGCGGTTGCGGACGTATTCTTCCAGCAGGATCTGACCCTTCTGATTCACGAAGGTAATCTTGCCGGTTTTGGTAACCAACGCTTCGATCTTACCGTTTTTGATGGAGGCACCGCTTTCCCCGATGGTAATCTCGGCAGCGGCGGCAACCGGCTCCTCCAGAGCCCAATCCTCGGTTGGCATTTGGGCCATCCTGGTGGTCCGTACCCGTAGGGCGTTTTCTCCCCAAGGCTCGATCCAGAGCTTTTCGGCGGCATCGGTAACAACCAGGCGGTTTTCGATTTGCTTAAAAATGGACATGACGAATCTCCTTTCCCGTTTGAGAATTCCTTACCCCTATTATGGCATAAATTTCCCTGTTTGGCAAGGGAAATATGGCGGAATCGATTCAAAAAGCCGCCCTGCGGGCGGCTTGGAACTATTTCTTTCTTACACTTCGCAAATACAGCTCTTCGGTTGCAAAAGCCAGCTTGGTGATGACATTTTCCTTGCTGGGCGCACAATAGAAGGAATCGTTTTCGGTGGAAATATCCAGGTAATCCCGCTTGTCGATGGGACCGAAATCGTATTCCACGTGAAGACTGTTGGTCATGGCGGGGGTACGGTGGATGAACCATTTCTGTCCCCGGTAGAATCCCTCCAAGGTGAAGCCCCCCTCAATGGTGTGGGTCAATTTGGCCTTGCCCAGGGGGATGTAACGCCATACCCGGGGCAGGGAGTAGACGTCCACCTCATCCTCGAAGTGGTATCTTCCCTCCTCGATTTCCCGGCGGACCTCCTCCCGCTGCCAGGCAAACCAATCGGGGATATGGTCAAATTCGGTTTCCCCCTCATTGGCTTCCAGGTAACCGTCCTCCCGCCAGGTCCAGCGCTTGCCGCAGGCTTTGCAGAAAAGCTCCGTTCCCGCCGAATCCATTTGGAATTCGGTCTTGCAGTGGGGACACTGGTAAAGCACCTGGTGAAGACCCTGGGCCCGGAAGGGTTCGGTGATGCGGATACCCTTTTCCTTTTGGTAGGCATACTCGTCGTAAGCCAGTTCCTCCCGGAGCTTTTGATTGATCTCCTCCACCGACATGGCGGCAATCTCCTCCGGCGTGAGGATCAGCTTGAAGGTCGTGTAGAAAGGCACCTTGCGCTTGTGGCGAAAGTCCCAGAAGGGGGCGTAGAGGTGGTTGCCATGGTGTACCACCGCCACCACCGGAACCCTGTTCATGCGGATCAGCTTGCCCAGGGAATCGGGCAAAAAAGCCAGGGTCCCCGCAGGGGTGTAGCGGGCTTCAGGATACATGGCCAGGATATCCCCCCGGTTGAGCACGTGGCGGATGGATTTCACCAGGTGGATATCGGTGGTGAATTTCCGGGTGGCAATGGCTCCGATCCACTCCAAAAGGAACCATTTGACCACGTATCCGTCAATGCTGACCACGTTGCTGACCGGATGGGGCCAGGTGGCCTGGGCAGTGATTTCAAAATCAATGAAATGCATGTGGTTGGAAAGTAACAGATAGGGAGGCTTCAAGCCCTCCATGCCGATCTTTTCAATTTTGTAATCCTTGCCCCGAAGCATGATCTTCGACAAAAAGCGAATGAGCCAGATCCAGAAGATCCGCTGTTTCATGGGGTACTTGGCGGTTTTGTAGCGTCTTTTATTTTTGTAATTGACTTCAATATCCATGGGCCGCTCTCCTTGCGTATATGATGAAATCTGCAATTTTTCGAAGTTTTCTTTGAAATACGGTCAAGAACCATTATACCGAAGCCGTTGCGAAAAAGCAAGGTTTTTCTTCTTCCGGTTTACTTTTTTTGAAAAAAGTGCTACAATACCTACAAGAAAAAGAAAAATCCGAGGTGTTTCCCCTTATGTTCCTCTTTTGGTTCCTCCTTGCCCTGCTTTTGATCGCCATTGGCATTTCCTTCGTCTGCTTCCGCATGGCGTTTTATGCTCCCCGGCGCAAAAAAGCCACACTCCCCCCCGGCGAAATCGACCTGCCCCCCGGCCCCATCTACGAGCCCTATCACCCCGATATGCGCCGTTGGGCGCGGGAGGTCCGGGCACTCCCCTTCACCGAATACCATATCACCTCCCGGGATGGTCTGCCGCTTTATGCCAGGCTCTACGAATGTGCCCCGGGGGCTCCCATCGAAATCATGTTCCACGGCTACCGGGGAAGCGCCGAGCGGGATTTGTGCGGCGGGGTCCAGCGTTGCTTCGCCCTGGGCCGGTCGGCCCTGCTTGTGGATCAGCGCTGTTCCGGAAAGTCCGGGGGACACGTGATCACCTTCGGCATTCGGGAAAGCCTGGACTGCGTGGACTGGGCAAACTTCATGGCAAAGGAATTCCCCCACCGGAAATTCATCCTCACCGGCATTTCCATGGGGGGCTCCACCGTGCTGATGGCATCCGCCCATCCCCTTCCCCCCCAGGTGGTGGGGATTTTAGACGACTGCGGCTTCACCTCCCCCCGGGCCATCATCCAAAAGGTCATCGCCGATATGCACCTCCCACCCAAATTGGCCTACCCCTTCGTGCGGCTGGGAGCCATCCTTTTCGGGGGCTTCGACCCCGATTCCGGTTCCGCCCGGGAGGCGGTGAAAAAGTGCCGTCTGCCGGTATTTTTCACCCATGGGGAGGACGACGATTTTGTTCCCTGTAACATGAGCCGGGAAAATTACCAAGCCTGCCCCTCCCGCAAGCATCTCCACATCGTCCCGGGTGCGGGTCATGGTCTGGCCTTTCCCGCCAACCAGGAGGAATACCTGAAGGTACTCGGAGGCTTTTTCCGGGAGGACCTGCAATAACCCAAAGCGAAAGCCGGGCGTTGCCGCCCGGCTTTTTCGTATGTGGTTATCGTCGTTTTCCGCTGCATGTCACCCATTTTTCGCCCCCCAGGAGCACTTCATTCAATAAAACGGGTGGCGGTATTGTTGGCAATCACCGTACCGGGGTTTTCGCCCCGCACCACCAGATTCTCCTTCATGGCCCCCTCGAACATGGTGTTCCCCTCCACCACCGTGT
>JAFYNU010000436.1 GCA_017547975.1 Clostridia bacterium | reverse complement strand
TGCCAGATCTTCCACATACGTTCGTAGCGTTCCAGGGGAAGTCCGGTGTAGGCGCAGTTGCTGGTGGAGAAGATGTAGCCCTTCCCATCCGCCATGCCTTCCCGCAGGGAACGCATCACGTCGGCGTCGCATTCTTCGTCGGTGCCGGTTTGGAGCAATCCGCAGTTCACGTTGCCAATGAGGGCGATCTTGTCCCCTACGACCTTGCGCACTTCCGGAATGGTGACCCCACCCTGGGGATCCAACGAATGGAAGGCATGAGGGCCGCAATCGGCCATCTGTTTCAGAATGGGCATGATGTTGCCATCGGTATGTTTGATGGTGTAGAAGCCCATCTTCTTATATTCGGTGATGACCTCCTTCAGGTAAGGAACAATGAAATCGTCAAACTGTTCCGGCGTGAAGAAGGGATTCACGTTGAAGCAATAGTCACTGCAAAGGGTAAAGCCATCCAAAAGGCCTCTTCCCTGGAGCCTATGCGCAAATTCCAGACACTCCTCCAGGCGGCGCTTGGACACGTCGTTGATCTTGTCGGGGTTTTCGAGCATATCCACGGCAAATTCCAGCATCTGATCCCCATCGGGGATGGCCCAGGTGGGATCGCCGTGCATCATCAGGTAGTATTCCTCCCCGCTCATTTCCCGGATGGTTTCCAAAAGCCAGATGGCATTGTCGGAGTCACCGGGGTTTGGATGAACGAAGATGGCACTGTGGTCGTAGCGCTTGGCGGTCTGGATATACAGATCGGCGCTGTCCTTCATGTGGAGCTTCTTTTCGGCAAGGCTCATCTGGTCCCACTGGGCAAAATGCCGCTGGCTGTGGTGTACCCGGCCGAAGGCTTCCATGGTCAGGAAGAACACCAGCTCAAAATGGGGCACCCGGCCGCCGATGGGCTCGCAAAGCAGGGTTTTGATAAATCGTTCTCTGTGGGTCATACACGTCTCCTTATTTTACGATATACTGTCCGGAGGGCAGTACCTTTTCGCTTTCCCCATCCGGGAAGGCAACTCCATCCAGAATGACGGTGGCTGTGACCGATTCCGGAACCGTGATATCCAAACGAATCCTGCCGTCCTCCAGCTTTTCCCAGGCCGATTCGATGCGGCCCGCGGGGGCATCGTACCAGCCCCTGGCATGGGTAAGGCTGTCGATGAATGCCGGGCGAATGGTGACCCGTTGGTGGTTGGTGCCGTCGGGGTTAAACTGTACCCCCGCCAGGCGTTTGATGAACCAGGCGCTGATATCCCCCCAGAAGTGATGGTTCATGGAGGAAACGGTATCGGGGTGGAAATCCTCCCACAGGGTGGTGGCACCCCGTGCGACCCAGTTGCCGTAGCTGGGGTAGTCGGTGCGGGTGATCATGCGGAAGGCCAGTTCGCTTTCGCCATACAGGGAGAGCACGTGGAAGATCACGCGGCCCCCAAGGACACCCACGTCCAGGTGATCCCCCTCGGCATGGATGCGTTCCAAAAGCTTGGCAAAGGCCCCGGGAATCTCCTCCTCCTCGAAAATGCCATAGTAGATCCCCATGGCCTGGGCGCTTTGGCAATCCCCCGCCAGGGTCATGGTAGCCTTGTCCAGCAGTTCGCGGCGGATCGCTTCCCGGAAGGACGCGGCAAAGGCTTTGGCATACTCCCGTTCTTCTTCCATCCCCACAACATCAAAGAGGAAGGCCATCTTGGTGGCAATATCCACGCACATAATGCTGTCGGTCAATTCCAGCGGGGCCTTCGGGTTGCTGCGGCCCGCATGGCACCAGTCCCCAAGGCCGATGTGCATCAGTCCCCGCTCGTCCGCCCGGGTGGTCAGATAACGGAGATATTTCATGAAAGCGTCCGCCGATTCGGTAATCATATCGGTTTCGCCCCGGTAGATATAGGTAAAGTAAGGGAGATACACCAGGATGCAGTCCCAGGCGGGGCCGTTGCCCCACTCAAACCCCCAACCGCCGGTGGGCACGATGCCCGGCAGGGCTCCCCGTTCGTCCTGGGCGGCTACGATGTTCCGGAGCCATTCCCGGTAGTTCACTTCGGGATCAAAGTTGATGAGGGCATATTCGGCGGAAAGGGCCGCATCGGCGGTCCAGCCGTTCTTTTCCCGTTGGGGGCAATCGGTGGGGAAATGGTGGAAGTTGGAAACACAGCTTCTGCGGGTGATTTCCTGCAGGGTGTTTGCCATGTCGTCCGAGGAGGTGAAACCGCCCCGGTCGTGGAGCTCGGTGTGGAACACCAGGTAGGTAAGCAGGTCGGGGGTAGCCTGGTCGGGGGTGATGCCGGTAACCTTCACGTAACGGAAGCCGTGGTAGACAAAGCTTGGGGTATAGCTTTCCACCCCATCCCCCTTGCAGATATACACGTCCTTATGAACGATTTCCTTGTCCCGTTCCCAGAAATCCCGGACGAACCACACGTTATTCAGGTAGAATTTGCCGTCCTTGAGCTGGTCACCGTGCTGGAATTCCACCCGCTGGCCGGCCTCCCCTTGAATGGTCAGGCGGCAGACACCGGCGTTGGATTCCCCAAAGTCGTAAACGTAGCCCTCATCCTCGGCCCATACCGCCACCGGCTTCAGTTCCTTTTCCACCAGGATGGGGCGGGCTTCGGTCAGGCGTACCTGACCCTTGGCCTCGGCGGGCAGAGCATCCGCCCAGGCGGAATCATCAAAGCCCGGCAGGTTCCAACCGGGGATTTCCCTGGTGGCGTCATAGATTTCCCCAAAGCGATAATCGTCGAAAAGGATAGGAGACGGGGCCGTTTTGAAACCGTCGGAGCTATCCAGAATGACGGTACCCATACCATCCCGCAGGGTCAGGGCCACCGAGGGAGCCCCCCGGTAGGCGGCCTTTTCAAAATCCCAGATGTAGCCCCCGGGGTTGTTTTTGAAGCCGTTGCCAAGCCAGATGGCAATCACGTTTTCCCCGGTGGGAAGGTCCACTTCGAATCTGTCGGCATAGACGTAATGGTCCGGGTTGGAAATGTAGGGAGCCAGGATGCTTCGTTTGTATTCCACCCCATTCACGTAGAGCTTGTAAAAACCGGTGGCGGCAATGACCAGTTCCCCCTTGGTGGGGAAATCGATAACGAAGCTTTTGCGCAGATAGGGCGCAGGAAGGTGGGCATGGAATTCATTGTAATTTTCGGTGGCTTTGATGAATTTACGAGGCAATCTCATAAAGTTTCCTCCTGAATATCGTATCAAATTGGTTTCAGATTTTTTTGTGGGAAAGGAGCCAGTTCACCAGCCGGTCGTCCCCGTAGGCGACGTTCCAGGCATCGTGACCCACCCCGTAGCAAATTTCCAGTCCGGCTTTTCCGCCCCGGCGATGGATGGAGCGGAGCATATTCACGCTTTCCGCCAGGGGTACCACATCATCCAGGTCGCCGTGAACCATGTAGGTGGGGATATTCTTCAAAGCTTCCCCATACCAGTAGATACCGCTTCCGCAAATCGGGGCAATGGCGGCAAAGCGGTCGGGGTCGGCCATGGCCAGCATGAAGGTACCGGTGCCCCCCATGGACAATCCGGTGAGATAGACTCGGCGGGGATCCACCGGCAGGGTGGCCATCATGTCATCCAAGAATGCCAGAAGGGATTCGGTGTAACATCCCCAATACTTCCCGTCGGGGCACTGGGGCGCAATATAGATAAAGGGGTATTCCTTCCCCTCCTCCCGGACCCGCTTCATGAGACCATGCCGGCAGGCCACGTCCAGGTCGTCGCCCCGCTCCCCGGCCCCATGGAGAAACACCACCAGGGGGTAGGTTTTGCTTTCGTCATAGTCGGCGGGCAGATACTTCACGTAGGAAAAATTGAACCAGCGATCGCTTTCCCATTTATGCTTGGTATACATATTGCTTCTCCTTTATATTTCAATTGTCATAGCGTCACGGCTGATAATGCCCTTGTCCCTAAAAAGCCGGGCAACCTTTGCTTCGCTTTCCCCAGGGAAATTCAAAATTTCCCTGCCGTTGTGGATAAACGCCACCTTGCCAATCCTTTTATCCCGGGTGTATTCATACACTCCGTCAATGCTCATGTGGCCGGTTTCCACCAGAAGGAGGTCACAGCCATCCCCAATCAAGGGATCCAGGTCGGTATAGTCGCCGATATCTCCCGAGAAGACCGCCGACTTCCCCTCCCCTTCCATCCGATAGCCAAAGGCACGCCATGCGCCGTCCGCCGGGATGCCCAGATGGCAGGTGTGGGATGCGGTGACCCGCAAGCCCTCGTCATAGAGCAGCCCATCCGCCACCGGGTGGGCCTCGATTGCAAAATTGCAGACGAAACCGCCTTCGGTGTGGCGGAGCATCGTCAGGATTCCTTCCCAACAGGCAAGTTCGGGGACGTAGAGGTCAATCTTTCCATCCACCGGGAGTCCCTTCCCCAGCTTGGTGAGCTTTCGGATATACCACAGAAGATTCCCGAGACCCCCCACGTGATCCATGTGGGTGTGGGAAATGGTGATGGAACGGATCTTCAAAAGATCCAGCCCCATCAGGTGGGCGGTTCTTCCGCAGGCTTCCCCGGCGTCAAAGAAGTGGAGCTTTCCCCCACACTCGCAAACCAGCGAAGTATGGTGTCGGTCCGGCATGGGTTCGATCCCCGCCAGACTGCCCAGAACATGGATTCTCATAACACGTCCCTCCTGCTTACATCCTGCTATTTCAACCTTATGTCCATTATACCATTGCTCTCCCCCAATTTCAACACAAAATCAATTGACAAAGAGACGGCCAGGGTGTAAACTTACCGTAATACATCAAACGAGGTCGAAACATGAGCGAAACACAAGACAAGCCCCTGCTTTTCCCCGAATCGAAGTGCGGCATTTTCCTTTTGATCCCCCTGAAGCACAGCCATTCCGCCAAGGCCATTGCTTCCCTTTCCATTCCCGGGGAAAACCGCCCGGTGGAATCGGACGACGTCAACGAAAGCATCATACAAACCATCAACACCCCAAACACGCCCCATTCGGTGACCCGTTACGAGCTTTCGGAAGCCACCCTGCTGGAAATTGCCACCGGAATCACCCCCGATCAGGGACTTCCCCAGCTTTACGCCATGGCCCCCGGACAAGAGGGCACCCCGGAAGATTGCCGTTTCACCCTGTTCCGCTCGGAGCTGTATCTCTTTGCCACCGGAATCGCCTTCCTTGCACTGGGATTTACCTATCCCAACCCCATCGTTCTGCGCCGCATTTGTAATCTGGGGTACACCCAGAGTGATACGGTATACCGCTATTGCTTTGGCAATTGCTGCAAGGACTTCGACCTGAACGAAGGGTTCCGTAGCTTTTTTGAATCCCACGGGCTGACCCCATTCTCCAAACCCGGTTCACCGCTTTACGTGGAATCCCACGTTTTCAACGTGGGTGTGGTGCGAAACCGCTTCTCCGACCTGGAAACCATTCGAATCGGCGCAAAAAATCTGCACCTGATGGAGGGGCTCAACAACCTGGTGGATGACAATTCCGAAGAAGACGTTTACTACACCTATTCGGTGAAAACCCAGGAACTGGGGACTCATCGCTTCGGCTACTGTGTCACCTCCCAAACCCTGTCCTATCTGGTGGCCAATTCGGAATTGAATCTTGCCGAGGAAATGGATGACCAGCGCAAAAACATCCTGCCCATGGTGCTTTTGGCCCTGTATCAAAAATACACCTGTCTCCATTTCCGCGAGCGGCTTTCCCTTCTGCCGGAAAACAGCCGGAAGGAACTGCAAAAGCTGAAGTTTGACATGATGGAATTTCAGGCGTACGGCACCTTCCCGCCGGCAGAAATGTCCCGCTGGCACAACGATAAGCAAACCTACAAATACATTTTAGATACCAACAGCATCTCCGAAGCGGTGAAAAACCTTTCCCTTTCGCTCAACATTCTGGCGGAGCGGGAAAAGGAATTCGAGGAGCAGGAGGAAAAGAAGAGGGATAAGAAAAGCAATCTGGTGCTCTACCTGATCTCCCTTTTTGGCATCATCTCCATCCCCGAATCGATTCTTTCGTTGGTTATGTATTTTGTGGAGGGTCAATGGTTCCAGGCCATTCTTTGTTCTTCTCTGCTATTGGCTCTGCTCATTTTGATTCTTTCTATCCTGCTTTTCGTCAAAAAGAAAAAATAACTTCAAGGAGGTTCCCTCCATGTATCAGCCCAGTGCCAAAACCATCGCTCTGTTGGAAGATATTGAGCGGCGCATCGACCCCCAGGTGGAAGAGGATTTTCTGGCCCAATGGCGTTCCTTCCTGGCGGGCGAATTCACCGGCAAAATCTTCACCCCCAAGCGTAAGGCAACCTCAACACCCGGCGTGGAAATCACCCCGGTCAATATCAACGATGCCATCGCCGACTACGAGCTGATGCTTTACAGCCAGCTTGCCGGCGTTTCCCAGGCACTCTCCTCCCCCAGCGGGCTTCCCACCGTGCGCGCCAACTACGGCACCGGCATCATGACCTCCCTGTTTGGGGCAGAAGTCTTCGTCATGCCCCGGGAGACCAACACCCTCCCCACCACCCGTTCCCTGAACGACACCGACAAGATCCGGGAAATTCTGATGAAGGGCAAACCCGACTTGATGAACGGATTCGGACGGAACGTGTTTGAAATGGGGGAAATCTTCGCCGAAGTCCTTTCCCAATACCCCAAGGTACAAAAATACGTCCACGTCTATCATCCCGATACCCAGGGTCCCCTGGATATCTGCGAGCTTTTGTGGGGCGGCGAAATCTTCTATTCCATGTACGACGAACCCGATTTTGTTGGGTACGTTCTGTCCCTGGTGACCGATACCTATACCGATTTCCTGGACAAGTGGTTTGGGATGTTCCCCTGCGAGGCCGATATGAATTTCCATTGGAACCTGTGCCACAGGGGCCGTATCCTCATCCGCTGTGACAGCGCCATGAACCTGTCCCCCGCCTTCTACCGGGAATTCGCCAAACCCTACGATGCCCGTCTCCTGGCGCATTTTGGTGGGGGTGCCATGCACTTCTGCGGTCGGGGTGACCATTACATTGCCGACCTGACCTCCACCCCGGGACTCACTGGCATCAATATGTCCCAGCCCGAGCTCAACGATATGGAAATCATCTTCCAAAATACGGTGGATTCGGGACTTCCCATCCTCTCCTTCCCCCGGAAAGCCGCCGAAACCCACGTCACCCGTCCGGGCGGATTCCATGGGCTCGTGCACGTGGACTAATTTTTGCAATTTTTCCTCTTCCCTATTGCATTTCTCATATCAATAGTTTATAGTATAACTAATATTTATTTTTGGAAGGAGAATCTCCATGCGCAAAAGACTGATTTCCATTCTATCCCTTGCTTGCCTGCTTGTTTGCCTGTTTGCATCCTGCACCGGCAAAACCCCCGACCAGATCGCCGCCGAATCCGAAGCCGCTCTAACCCTGGAAACCACTACCTGGTCCCTGGAAGTAGAAGGTGCCGAAGCCACCACCTACACCCGGGAAGAAGCCGAAGCTCACGAGCTTACCAAGATCATTGGCAGTATGATCCGCTCCTGTGACCCGGGCACCAACGGCACCGGTTGGATTCAGACCAGCTTCATCATGGAAGGCATCACCCTGAAGGAATTCCTGGAAGACGTAGGTGCTCCCAACGCCACCAAGCTCACCTACTACGGCACCAACCTTTACGATGAAGAAGTCTCCTTCACCGTTGAGAGCGAATACCTCCAGAGCGACGAGGTCGTTCTCGGTTGGATTCTGAACAAGACCGAGCTTCCCTTCGACTCCAAAACCTTCGTTGGTATTTACGCCGCCTCTTCCATCAGCGATTTCGATTCCTGCACCTCCATCAGCAAGGTGGTTATCGAATAACATCCCCTACATAAAAGCATCCCCCTTCCGCAATGCGGAAGGGGGATTTTCTGTTTATTCCAGTCGGATCCAATCAAACTGTACGATGGGGAATGCGGCATTTTTGGCAAGCCGGTCGTATACTTCCGGCGCCTCGGCAGGAGAATAGGTCTCCTCCACCAGGGAAGCAAGGTCCAAACGACCCAGCTCCACCAAACGAATGATGGCTTCCGAATCGTCCTTTTCGGTCCACCAACCGCCGGAGGATTCGTAAACCGGCCGGGCGTTGGTGTGGGCGCCGATCAGGGTAATACCGGGGCAATGCACCTTGCGGTAATAGTCGATGGTGAAGTTGGGGTCACGGGTGCAGCCAAGCAGGGCGATCCGCCCGTATCGGGCCATGCAATCCAGCACCATATCCAAACCCGAACCGCTACCGGTAACCTCAATGGCCACCTTGGCACCGCCGCCGGTGAGGGATTTAACGGTTTCCACAAAGTCGGGGGCAAAGGGATCCAGGGCGTAGTCGGCCCCTCTCTTCAGAGCCAGCACCCGCTTCTCGGCCACCGGGTCCACCGCAATGATGGGTGCCGCACCGGCAATTCGCAGGAGTTCCACGGCGATCATGCCCAGAACACCCTGGCCCATGACAATGGCCGATTCCCCCATTTCCAGCCGGCACTTCCGGATGGCGGCCATGGGGAAGGTGACGATGTGCACCAGCGCCGCTTCGGCAAAGCTGACGTCATCCGGCAGGAGGTGTACCCGATTTTCCTGCAGGACGCAATACTGGGCGTGTACCGTCCATCCGCAGGCAACCCGGTCACCAACCTTGACACTTTCCACGCCCTCGCCAACCGCTTCCACAATGGCACCGGCGCTATATCCTACCTGACGGGGGAAGGATACGTCGGGAGCCATAACACCCCGGACATTGGGATTGCCCACCAGGTTAGCCCGTTCGGTACCGGCGCTGATGGTGGTGGTAATGATACGAACCAGCACCTGGCCGGGACCCAGCACCGGCATTTCCTTGCTAACCACTTCGGCGATTCCCGGAGCAGTGAAGATGATGTTTTTGTTTTCCATGGTTATTCTCCTTATCTTAATCTTCCAATGCCCGGATCAACCGGTTTCTGGCGGCACGGAAGGCTTTGACGTCATATTCCACGTCATCAAATTCCCGGCAAACCGAGGTACAGATGGCGTCGGCCATTTCCTTATTCTTTGCCGCAAGGGCACGAAGCAGTTCGTACTCTTCGGCACTGGCGCGGTAAGCTTCCAGGCGTACCGACATCCAGGGTTCCCCCTCACCCGGATAGACCACGTGGGTATCCCCCGCTGGCAGATAGGTCACCGAGTCGGCGTTGTGATGTTCGGGACAGCTCTGTTTGAAAGGATCCTGTCCGGGCTGGTAGTTCACCGCCGCCCAATGGAGATATCCCGTCAGGTCGTAACGGTAGGATGCCCAGAAGTGATACCTGGTCGCCAGGAGGGCGTAGTCCATATAGCGGTTGATGGTTTTGCCGCCCCGGGGGACACAACAATCATAATACCAGATCTCGTCTCCATAATGGCGGAAGGTATCGATCTCGGTTTTATGATCCTGGTACTCCTTATTCAGGGGGATCCACACATCGATGGCGCCGTGGACCGGGCCAAAGGACATGGCATCCATCAGGCGAAGGGAGGGCGCAAGCTTGCGGATCAAGCCGCAAAGAGCCCGGTATTCCATGGCATTGGCGTCGTTGGGTTCGTCGGCCACCCCAAGAAGGAAGCGATCCACCCATCCCTTCTTTTTCAAAAACGCTTCCAGGGCAGGGAGCATTTGCGCCAGGTAGCAGTAGCATTCAAAGCTCATGGATTCCATGCCGTGAATCAGAATCGCCGATTCCTTCCAGCTGCGGCGGAAGCCAAGTCCCCAATTGAAGCACTCATATCCCAGAGAGATGGCCTTCGTCATAAAGGCTTCCATGTCGGCAAAGGTGATTTGGTACCGATTGTCACCCAAATCGGTGACGTTGGGGCCGGGACAGTAGAGCATATTCTGGTGCATACGGCGAAGCATTTTGAGATAGGCGGTATCCAGCGCCTCAAAGGCCGGTGTCCCTTCCTCTACCCCATGATACTGGCAAACGCAGTTCTGATTGTATCCCTGGATCATGGTCAGCGTTTCGCCGGGGACGGTGACCGGGCTCACTTCCAGCTCCACAGGAATCTCCGTCTCCCCTGCAATCACCTTGCCGCAGACGGTCCCCGTCTGGGCATCGGCGGGAATGGGTTGGGAAAGATAGATGGCACAAACGCCGTTTCCCCCCACCTTGACGCTTCCTTCCGAGGGTTTCAGGCAATCGTACAGATAGTAGGGTGCCACCCGTTCGGGAATATGGGGTGCCGAATTGCTTTCGTCCAGGAACTGGTTCTTTTCCACGTATACGGGAACCATTTCATAAAGTTCGGGATTCCATCCTTCAAAGGACACCTTCAAAGTCGTTCCCGGCACCTCCGAAAACAAAATCTGGGCGCAGGCATAGGATCCCCGGGGTGTCAGAATTTTTACGGTATCCCCTCCGCTTTGATACTCGGTAATATCCGGGTACAAAAATTCGGCTGTATCCACACAGGTGTAACGCATAAGCTTTCTCCTTTTACAGCTAAAATTCATTTGGGATTTCGAAAATGGATATTGCTTTTACGGCCATTATACAGGATGCACTCCTGCTTGTCAATGCCCGGTTTCCCCACCGGCGGCTCTTTCTTCACGTAAAATATCCCCCCTTGCCGCATGGCAAAGGGGGATGCTTGCAGATTACGCCTTTTTCAAAATATACAGTTCGTAGGGAGCCAGTTTCAGCCCATCCTGATGGACTGTTCCCTGCAGAATGTCCTCGTAATCTCCCTCAAAGCGGAATTCACCGGTCTTTCCGCCAACCGAAGCCACCAGATAAAGCGTATCCTCACCTGAAACTCTCTCGGTCACCATAATACCATCGTCCACGTCGTAGACCTTGGCATCGGCAAGGAGTGCCGCCCTTTTGATGATTCTTGCAAGCTCGGCTTCCTCCGGCAGAGTTCCCAGCATGACGACCCAGCCTTTCCCCAGCTGCTTTGCAAATACGGGACACTTACCAATCAGGGCGGAGTGCCCCTTTGTTACGGTAAGCCAGGGTTCAAAATCGCCCTTTCCGAAGAGCTCGTAAATGGCACTGCCGTGGGCGACGTTACCTTCCTCGTTTGTAAGCTCCACCTTGCCCGCATCATCCGGGAGGATATAGTCAAGGTGTGCCCCGATAATCTTTTCCAAGGATCCATAGGGAGAGGTCTTATATTTGGTACCAATCCTGGTTCGGATATCGGTCATGGGCCCAACCACCCACACGCCGCCTTCTCTCACCCATTCGGCCATCCGCCGGGGGAAGTCATGTTCGTCCAGAGTATAGGCAGTGGGGGTAAAGATCAGCTTGTAGTTTGAAAGCTCTTCCTTCGCATCGATCACGTCGGGGTGGATGCCCGATTTGAGAAGTGCCTTGTAGAAATCCTCCACAAAGCCGTATTCATTCTTGATAGCGGCATTGATATCCTGAGTCAGCTTGATATTCCAGTTCAGGGAGGTAAACAGAAGGGCGGTATCACTTTTCACCTTGTAATCGGGCAGGAAATCGGCCACCTTTTGGAATTCAGCCGATGCTTTCCGGATTTCCCCATTGGCGTAGGTGTAACGTCCCGAGGTATCCAGGACCGCACCGTGCATCAGCTCGTGACCTGCCCAATGGGTGCGCCAGAGCCAGTAAAGATTGGCTTCGCCTCCCAGCATGACAGGAAGCCAGGTGTTCATATACACAAAGCCCTCGTCCTGCATGGCATGACCCATCTGGGTGGAGCCATTCCAGCAAGCCTGGGTCTCGGTATTCCAAAAGGGACGTTTGGAGAAGTGACGCATGTAGTCCATCCACAGGGTAACCTTTTGGAGATCGGTAAAGTAGTGG